>JACQRY010000086.1 GCA_016206275.1 Nitrososphaerota archaeon | reverse complement strand
GAATACAAACGACTAGTAGCCAAAGGACCAGCCTCACAGAAACTCAGTGAAATACAGCCCCTAAGCCTATTCAACTGCAACTACCGGAGACTCGACGACAAGAGCATCATATGCGACAAAGCTGACGACATAACACCCCAGACTGAGGATAGCCAACCCGTCAAAGCAAACGCCTTCACCGAGAAAGTGAAAAACGTAAAAGCAGAAACACCTCCCTCAATCTTCGAAGTCATCGCCCTCTCGCGCACAACCGTTGAAGACATCCCAATGAAAGACGGCACACTAACAAAGAAAGCCGAACTGCTGGTAGGAGACGAAACCGGCGAAATCAAGGTCATAGCTTGGAGAGACCTTGCTGATACTCTTGGCAACATCGTGCCGGGCCAAAGACTCCGCCTCAGTTTTCTTGAACCTCGATCAGGTAGAGATGGAGCCATGAGCCTCCAAGTCCGCCCATATTCCCAGATTCACCGACATTAGTAAGCATCATAGGTGACAGCAAACAGTGGGAAATACTATGCTGGGAATTTTCCGAAGGGGTAGCTGGGTGAATGATCCGTAGCAACATCGATTACGGTAGCAGTGTTTGAAGAGAAGGCTTCCTCATAGGCTTCCGATAGTTTCACCGGATCCTCTACTCTAACGCCTTTCAGCCCAAAGCTCTCCGCGAACTTCGCGAAGTTCGGAGAATGAATATCGACGCCCAAGAATCTTTCTTGGTATTTACGTTTCTGGAACTGCCAATTCATACCCCACTTAGCATCATTCAGAACAACCACAACCATCTTCATCCGGTTTTCCGCTATCGTAGCCAGCTCCATGCACGACATCAAGAAGCCGCCGTCTCCGCACACAGCCACAACCTTACCATCCGGGTGAAGAGCTTTAGCGCCTATAGCAGCCGGAATAGCGAAGCCCATGGCACCCCAAGAGCCTGCACCAAGATACCTGCATGGAACCCTTGTAGCTAGATAGGCTTCAAGCCACGCTTTGACATTACCTACATCCCCAGTTACAACGGTGTCCCTGGTAACATGTTTGCTTAAGCGATCGATAGTGACACCCGGGTGAATAGGTCTCCCACCGTCTTGAATGATTCTATGCAGATCTTCATTCACCTTCCTCCACTTCTCTCTTAGATCAAACCAAGCAGGTTTCTTTGCTTGACGGCCACCTACCTCTTCTGTCAACCTTGATACTGATCGATTCAGGTCGCCAATAATGCTCTGAGCAGAGTCGGAGCCAGAGGAGGTTTCTTCGACGTATAGATGTATGAGGCTTGCTGAAGAATTTTTCTTAACGTAGTCCCAGAAAGGCGTGTTCATTCTTAAGCCGACGAGGAGAAGAACATCAGCTTCCCTTAGAATCTGTTCAGCTATTGGATGGGTGTCCCAGTGTCGGCTCACCATACCTCCGTAGAGAGCATGATCCTGAGGTAGGAAGCCTATTGAGCCCTCGGAGATAATGAAGGGGGCCTGAAGCGTTTCTATGAGCGATAGGAGTCTTTCCTGTGTTGCGGACACTGAGGCTGCGTCAGCGATGTAGACTGCAGGCTTCTGTGCTTGCGCCAGTACTGATGCTGATTCTTTGATCAAGGCCTCGTTCACCTCGTGCTGCTCAATAGCTTTCTTCCAGTATTCTTCAACATCAGCCTCGCTAGCCAAGACATCAACTGGCACATCGATGTGGACGGGGCCTTTTCTACCGCTTCTTGCTACATGAAAAGCTTGAGCGAAAACTTTGGGAATGTCTTTTCCATCTGTGATTCTTACACTCATCTTTGTGACCGGGTGGAAGGCCTTTGCGATGAAGTCTCGGTCATCGACGCCGTGGAAGTCTTGCAGGAAGCCTTTGGTCGGCACGTTTCCCGATACATGGACCATAGGTGAGCCTGCTTGATACGCTTGAGCTACTCCTGAAAGCCCGTTGGTGGCACCTGGTCCAGCTGTTACTAGGCATACGCCGGGCTCCCCTGTTAGCCTACCGTAGGCATCTGCCATTGTGGATGCGGATTGCTCATACTTTGGGTAGATTAGTTTGAAGTCGGTTCGTTCGTAAAACTCGTTTAGGAGTTCGAAGACATGGCTTCCGGGAATTGTAAATAGGGTTCTGACGTCTTCATTTAGCAAGGCTTCGAAGATGGCTTTGGAGCTCTTCATAACGGGCATGCATGAAGCGGATCAACGGCTTCTGTCTCGGTGATATATCCCTTCCTTTCTAATCGTTCCAGAAGCCTCTTGTTGCAACATAGGTTCTTTCAGCTCGGTAGATGTTTTTGAGAAGACTATCCTGGTCAACGAATCTCCGTATGAGCCTTGACCCCACTTCAACACCCACACCGTATCCTGATAGAATGAATATGGCGGTCTTGCCGAAATTCTGTATGAGGGAAGCTGTCTTCCATGCTTTGCGGAATTTTTCTTCTTGCTCTGGAGTCAAGGGCTTGCCCATCTTTTTTCTGGCTACGATCTTGGTGAGATCGTCGTCGCTGAGATACGTAGCGGTTATGAGAGGTGAATGACAGATGGTGCATGCGAGTCTTTCGGGCACATCTTTTGTCTTGATGACTCTCTCCCAGCGGCCGCATGCTAAGCATAATAGTCTATGCCTAGTGTTCTCAAGACGCTCCCTGACAAGCTCCAAGATTGTTTTCTCCACATCTAATGGGAGAGCTGCGAAACTGGAGGCGTAGTCCAAGATCGGTTTTGCAATTGGGGTGGATGCTTCAACATCTTTCTCCACTACTCTTAGATGCCCATCTCTTATTGACTCGAGAATTCTTTTCACTTTCCCGATATCATATTTCTCTAGGAAAAGTTCCCTCAGAACCTCTTTGTATAGAGGTGTTGACCTATACCTGTCCTGTATCAGGCGGGCTGCTCTTCTGTCGTATTGCGCTTCCTTGGTTACCAAGCCGAATTTCTTGGATACATGCCATGTCTTCCAGTTAAGAGGATGAGTTCCAACCACCGCCACAGAGAGCACGTCCTCAATGTTGAAGATTGATGAAAGGGTTTCATGAATCAAACCCTTAGGTATGGAGCCCTGCGACGACAACAGTATACGGTAGGGGTCTGACCTGGCTTCAACAAGGAACCCTGTCTTCGATGACAACATCGTGGAGAGAAGCGTAGCCAGAGTCTGATTCACCTTGGAGCCGAAGCACGCATGTATCACCAATTCGCCTACTCCACGTCTACGCTCCACTGTAAGACTATGCTCATCTGGCAGGGAGCCAAGGAGCGACTTGGTCTTCTGCAAAACCTCCTTCTGAGTCTCGCTTACATCCATACCATTGCTTAGAGCCAGCCTCCTCAATCTACCGACTTCTTGGGCCGTCTGAAAATCCACCGGAATCAGTTCCCCCACCCAATAGGGGACAGCTGTAAGCTCCCCTCTAACAGGCTCCACGAAAACCGTCTGCTTAGAATCATCAATGGACACGATTCTCCAAGAACTGCCTTTGAGCACGAAGAGCTTACCCGGCTCACAGTATTCGCCAACGAAGACTTGATCCAGTCTGCCGACAGGCTTCTTTGCTACGGAATCGAAGACTGTGAACTGCTGTATGTCAGGTATGGTCGAAATGTTGCCGAAATAGTATTGGTATGTCGGCGGGCCACGCCTCTTCACAACCTCTCCGTCGTATCTGACTATCCTTAGGCTTTCAAGTAAGTTAAGGCATCCGTCGTACTGTTCAGGACCGACGCTTCGAAACGGATAAGCATGGTGCATCAAGCTGACCGCTTCATCAAGCTTAACAAGATTCTCCTCCAACGTCAGGCCGACAAGGTGATGAGATAATACGTCCAAGGCTCCTTCATGGAGGGGGTTCGACTCTAAGCTGCCTTCCCTAGCTCTTTTGATTAAGGCCAAGCTTTCTAGCTCATCGTCAAGCCGTGTCGTCACGATCAAGCCTTTCGCGGTTTCTCCAAGCCTGTGCCTGCTCCGACCTACTCTCTGAACGAGCTTCACAGCCTGTCTAGGAGAACCTAGCTGAATGACAATGTCCACTCCTCCTATGTCTAAACCCAATTCAAGGGAGGAGGTACAGACAACTATCCCTGCCTCTCCTTTCCGGAGACGTTCCTCAGCTTCTTCCCTGATCTCTTTTGCCAGGGAACCATGATGAACATCTATGGGCACCTCCGGGTAACGGCTCTTCAACACCGCACCCATATGCTCTGCTTCATCCCTAGTGTTGGTGAAGAGCAGCACCGTCTTGCTTCCAGCCTTCTTTACGTAGTCGAGAATGTAATCTGCTACGTTTACGAAGCCTCCGAGAACATGTTTAACGGCTATGTCATAGCTTCTCACGGTAGCGTCAACGAGAACCGCGCTCCTCCTTTGTGTGCCTGCGAGAAAACTTTGAGCTTCATCCAAGTTGCCGACCGTCGCCGATAATCCAACCCGTGTGATTGGTTGCCTAGACAGTCTTGCGACTCTCTCTAAGCTAATTGACAGGTGCGTACCCCTCTCGTTGCCCAAGAGCTCGTGTAACTCATCTACTACAACCCATTCTAGGAAGGATAGGTTAGGCCTCATCCTCTTAACCGTCAGAAGGATTGCTAGTGTCTCAGGCGTGGTGATAAGAACGTCGGGAGGCTTCTCAGTCATTCTCTGCCTTGCTCTTACAGGGGTGTCGCCGTGCCTCACGTCAACGGTTAAACCGATCTTCTCCCCGTACTCGATGATTCGCCTAAAGATGTCGCGGTTAAGAGCCCGAAGTGGAGTGATGTAGAGAACCCTGATTCCGAGAGCCTTGCCCTTGGTTTCGGAAACCATGGTGAAGATGGGGATTACGGCGGCTTCTGTCTTCCCTGAACCTGTGGGCGCCACGAGAAGAGTGTTTTTTCTTCTGAGGATTACCGGGAAGGCTTTCTTCTGTATGGGTGTCGGCTCTGTCCAGCCTATGTCCCTTATCCTTTGGAGGACTGTGGTCTCCAAGGAGGAGGGTAGGATACTCATCGTTAGGCTAGCTCTTTTCTCTTCTTCTGATGTCGTATTCATAGACGAAGAGCATCACTAGCACTATTACGAAGATGAATACTGTTACTCCGCCGAGCAGGTTGAAGAATTCGGTGACTGAAGCCATTTGATCCTAAACGGGTTATTGTATCCCCGATATTAACAGTTTCTGGAGAGGCTTGAAGGTAAAATTCTACGTTCAAAAAAGTCATTTCCTAACAAAAACGTTAATGAAATACTTTAATTTCCAGTAAGCAAATCGAAAGGTTGCACGCAGTTGGAAATACTCCCCCACCCAGTGTTTGATTACACCACATTAGGATAAAGAAAGGAAATTGTCTGAGCTTAACCCGTATGTTAGAAAAGCGGAACAAATTGCATTATTATCTGCAGCCATCGTCGGCAGCATAGGTATTGTCGAGCTCATTGTAGCCCAGCTAACCGGAAGCATCTCATTATTGGCGGATGGAATAGATGCGATGTCCGATGCGGGCGTTACAGCAATAGTATGGGTAGGCATTAGGATAAGCCGTAAGAAACCCGACAGTCTCTTTCATTATGGTTATTATCGCGCAGAGAATCTTTCTGCTTTCCTCATTGCAATTATGCTTGCGATAGTCAGCGGTCTGACGTTTTACAACGCATACCTGAGGCTATTTTCACCGGTGCAAATAGAATCCCCTTATACCGCATTAGCTACCGCATTCGTAGCTGGCATTGTATCACTAATCCTGGCGCTAATTAAGCGGAACATAGCCGTCAAATCAAACCTCCTATCTCTCAAGGCAGAGGCTACCAATGCAATCAAAGATGCTTCGGGATCCTTCGTAGTTTTCATCAGCATCTTGGTCTCCTTTCAAGGGTTCACACAGATGGACTCAATTGGAGCTATGATAATTTCCGTCTTCATCGCCTCTGTGTCAGTCACGATCCTGAAGGAAGCTACATTGATACTCCTAGATGCATGGGACAATCCCACGGTTGTCACCGAAATAAGACAAGTAGTCGAAAGCATTCCAGGCGTACGGCTCCGGACTGTCAGACTCAGACGTAGCGGGCCATACATGGTCGGAGAGATGCTCATATCGGTAAATCCAGAGCTGACCGTGGTACAGCTAGCACAGCTAAAAATGCAAATTCAAAAAACTGTAAGAAACAAGATAGGCAGGTTGGGAAGCCTCATGATCTCTGCAGAACCAGATGAAGGAAACAAAACACCTTTTCCTCGACAGCCAGTTCCGTAACGAAAGCATTCGCTGGAGTAAGCAGATAGAGACCTCCTGCCAATCTTCTAGCTTTATGTTCCAAGTCCCCTTTTTTGCCAAGGCGATCACGTTCAAGCCCGCCCCGTCGTCGCAGGGACAAGTCCACGGCTATCAGGCAATTACAAGGAAATCAAAGAGTTTCACCAATATTCCCAAGATATTCATTGTAAATTGTAATTTATGTCAATGTCTTTTCAAACCAAATGGGATAAACTTATATTG
>JACQRY010000001.1 GCA_016206275.1 Nitrososphaerota archaeon | reverse complement strand
GACTATATCTGTAGGACACACCGCGGTAGACTGTTATCAGTCCCAGCTTCTTGTACATCTGCTCCGCATACCCTCGAGTAGTTCTAAGCCATAGCATTCGATCGCCACGGTTCTTCGATTCTTCCACTGCTCTCAGGACGCTTGCAGCAGCCACTCCACGGCCTCGGAAGTCGGGATGTGTGCCGACTTCAAATATGCCTCCAGCTTTATGGTTGGAGTATAGTAGGAGACCACCAGCGGGCTTACCGTCCACGTGGGCCTGTATTGGTCTAACAGAATCACTTTTCTTGACGGCATTTACCATGCACTCGGTCCAACCCGGCTTCGTATCCTCAGGCCAGCCGAAGGAAGTGTAGATAACATCGGCCCATGCTTTCACTGTTGACGCGTCTGCAATTCTTGTTTCCACTTTAGGCCTGTCTTTCTGGGGTGCTTTTCCTTCCCATATCATATACGTCTGTTCCCCTGAGGAGCTCAAGCCTCTGGAAAGGAATACTTCTTCAACAGCTTTCTCGTTAGGGGTAGGTGACTCATACCAAGCATATGCAAGTTTGTGTTGGGCGAAGAGCTTGTTCGCCTTGTCTATCAGCTCAGGATAATCTTCATACTTGGCCCTCATCCTTAAGATGGCATTTGAGTGACCTGCAGATCTCCTAGCTATAGGGTTGGTGTAGGCTTTTGCCCCAAGTATCTCGTGCAGGGTGCCTCCAGTTGCTACGCAACAGTCACCCCAGTTTTCTTCTACTTCGAGCCGTATTTTTTCGGGGTCCAATTTTAGGCCAAGGTGTCTTTTCAGTCTTATTATTAATGTTACAGAACCTTCAACATCTGTTTGTGCACAGTTCTAAAGCGATGGATGTTTCTTCGCGTAGCCAGTAGCTTTCTCATATTGATGACTAACCGCCAGAAGCCTCGTTTCTTGGAAGGCTTTACCGATGATTTGTAGACCTAAAGGCACGCCGGATTTCGAAAAGCCGCAGAGTGTAGATACTGCGGGGTGACCTGTCAAGTTGATGGGGATCGTGCATCTAGCCAAGAAAGAGTAGATCCCGCCAACCTCCACCTTCTTTCCGTCCACATCAAGATAGCCTGACTCATGTTCATCTATTCTAGGGGCAGGCAGCGGTGTTGCCGGAGTTATCATAAAGTCGAATTTCCTGAAGGCGTCTTCAAACTCTTTGATTAGGATGCTTCTGGCCCGTTGGGCTTTCAGATAGTAGTGAGCTCCGATAAACTGGCCCAATAGAATTCTGGTGAGGATGCCTCTGCTGTAGCCTTCTGGATTCGTACGAACAGTCTTCTCATGGGACGCCCAAGCTTCAACTCTGCTTATCGTAGACCAGATGAACGGCGCCTTCCGAATATGAGGGATCTTAGCTTCATCTACAGTCATGCCTAACTTTTCGAAGACTTTGACTGCTGCTTCCATTCCCCTCTTGACTTCACCTGCGCAAATATCTAGGAAATGGTCCTTGATGATGCCTATCGTGATGCCTTTAAGATCTTGATTAAGATTCATCTTTCCTAGTGGTGGGAGGCCGAGACTGTTTTTGTCTCGCTCATCTGGCTCCGCCAATGCCTCTAACATAATAGCAGTATCTTCAGAGGTTTTTGTGAGAGTCCCAATGGTGTCAAGGGACCAGCTGCCGCTTCCATCGACAACTCCGTAGTGCGGTATCCTACCAAAAGTGGGCTTTAGACCCACTGCCCCGCAGAGGGAAGCCGGCATTCTTACTGAGCCCGCTGCGTCAGTACCCAAAGAGCCTAGGCACAGAGATCCTGCTACCGCAGACGCGCTTCCCCCAGACGAGCCTCCTGGAACCCTAGCCAGATCCCACGGGTTTTTTGTCGCCCCGTAGAACGGGTTAAGAGTCGATGAGCCTTTGGCCCATTCATGTAGATTTGTCTTCCCAAGTATGATAGCCCCAGCGTTACTCAGCTTTTCTACGACCGCAGCATCATGTTCAGGAACCCAGTTGGCCAACAGTTTTGAGCCCGCGGTAGTTATGAAGCCTTTAGTCCAGATATTGTCTTTAATAGAAATAGGGATTCCGTGTAGAGAGCCTCTGCGCTTACCCTTCTTCAGCTCCTTCTCAGCTCCTTCAGCTTCCCGTAGAGCCTTCTTCTTCAACAGCATCGTATAAGCGTTGAGACGAGGATTGACCTTCTCAATGCGTTCAAAGAACGCTTCAGCCAAATCTACCGGTGACAGCTTACCGGAACGTATGTCACGTGAAGCCTGTGCTAAAGTCAAATCAGATATCTTCAAATCTTATCTCTCCGGGTGAACGTTACCGCAGGCTCCCAGTTCTCCACATCAATCTTATCGAGCTCCTCCAACATATCTTGCAGTAACTCAAGCTGATGAGTCAATACTTTGACCTCCTTCTCAGTGAGATTTAACCTAGGGATTTGGAATTGCAGCCCTTTGATCTTCTCCTCCAAATTATCTTTCATACTGCTCTCCAAGCCCAAGCAAATGCCCTGCACTAAAGATTTCGTTTTACAAACATACTTTGCAATTTCACATGCGAGTTGTTCTAACATACGCCACAGCTGCTAGAACAGCCAGCATCATCGAGGTTAAGGCCAAAGCTAAGATATCGAGCGGAGCTGAGCCGTCTTGGACAAGGTTACGAAAGGCCTGAACAGCCCAAGTTTTAGGATTAAGAAGGGTGAAAGGCACCAGCGCAGGAGGAATAAACTCTAGAGGATAGAAAGCTGTACTCAGAAACGTAAGATACAGCTGTATAGTGCTCCTCAGCGTTATGAAGACCTCTGTACGCCTAGAAACCATCGCAGTCATAACCGATAGAGCAGCCCCGGCCAGCGAAAACAGGGCAATAATCAAGAATGGTCCAACAGCTCCCATAAGGGTTGTCGGAGAGTAAAGAATCAGTATGACAACGGTACCTGGAGCAGTAGCCACGACGCTCTTGATTACCCCAGATCCTATCCTAGTCGCAACATACAGGTATCTTGGAACCGGCAGTGTCAAATGATAAGGCGACAAATCTCTCAAAGCCTTTTCAAGAAATATTTCTCTCCCCGTCTGAAACGAAACAACTCCAGCAGTGACCAAGGCCGCCCCTGGAGCGATGAACAGAAAGTAGTTGAAACCAGTGATCATCTTGGAGAACGTTAATCCCGATACAAACAGATCTATGGCAAAGTTAAGAAACAGTAAGACAAGAGAGATCTTGTCGTGAAACAGGATCTTGAGATCCCTCTCAAGAATTATGACGACTTTTGAACTATACGATACGCTCAATCAAAATAGCCTCCCTCAATCTTCCTAAGATATATTGCCGCACCCAAAGCTAACATGGATATGACGAAAGCCAGCAGCCCTGCCACACCAAGAAGATCTATGGTTCCGTGACCTAGAATAGCTCTAACAGCATCAGAAGTCATAGTTACAGGAGAGAAAGGAGCAATCATGCCTGCGGCTAGAGGCATGAAGGCTTGGGGGTAGAGAGCGGTGCTGAATCTGATGAAGAAAAGCTCAAGCAACGCCAAGCTTACATCGAATCGATCCTGGTTCCTTACCGATAAGGCCACACTGATAGATAGACCAGTTATCCCCGTAGCCAAAAGAAAAATCATCACATAAGATACAGCTATGTCAATAGGGTTGAAAAACCCCCTAAGAAAGGCGACAATAGCAAACAGTGGTGTTACATACACAAGGCTCCTCAATGCTCCTCCTAC
Organism: Nitrososphaerota archaeon; assembly: GCA_016206275.1. Lineage (GTDB taxonomy): Archaea > Thermoproteota > Nitrososphaeria > Nitrososphaerales > JACQRY01 > JACQRY01. The sequence continues at coordinate 2,061 of JACQRY010000001.1, read as the reverse complement.
AGACCTAGCCATGACGTATCCTCGTCTCGAAAGAGGGAGGCTCAAAAGATAGTCCAGCATCCCTGTTTCGTTCTCCTCATACACATCGTAACCAGTTAGGAAAGCAACGGAGGCCACTGTAACCAGCACAGTGCCCAGAGCATAATACGTGAAGAAATCGAAGCCAGGCACATCTACCAGTCTGCTCATCAATACTGCGAAGACGAAGATCTGGACTACGAAAGCTAGGCCTCTGGAGACGATTATCCAAGGGGCCTTCACAAGAACCCTGAGATCTCTGGCTACCAATGTTACTAGAAGCCGGTGAATTGCCTTATCTTGCAGTAGGTTTTGAGCTGTTGTGGCCATACTCAGTTTATCTCTTCCTTATGGTTTAAGAGGTGAGCTTTGATCCTGCGTATTGTAGAAACACGTCTTCAAGGGATGCTTCCTTGAGGTAGATGCTTTCTACACCTATTCCTTGCTCGCTAAGTTTCTCTAATATGATGGGCAAAGCTTTTCTGCCCTCAGTTACGAAAAGCTTTAGCGTCCCGTCAGACACTGACATATCCTCAACATTCGGCAACATTCTGAGAGCTTCCAAGTCTATCTTGAACGAGTCAGAGGGCTTGACCTCGATCACTTCGCCGCCTTTCACATTATGTCTGAGCTGGCTTGGAGTTCCCAGCGCCACCAAGCGACCTAGATTCATGATGGTAACCCTATCGGAAAGCTTCTCCGCCTCATCCATCATGTTAGTGGCCAAGATGATGGTTCTACCCTCCTCCTTCATCTCCTTAATCATATCCCAGACCAGCAGCCTAGTCTGAAGATCCAAGTACGCAGTAGGCTCATCAAACACAGCCACAGGAGGCCTCTGAATGAAGACTTTAGAGTCCTCAACTCTCTTCTTCATGCCTCCACTAAGAGCCCACGTCCTCCTCTTCCTAACCTCCCAAAGCCCGAGACGCCTCATAACATCCTCCACCCTACTCGCTCTCACCCCCTTTGCCACTCCAGTGATCTTAGCATGCCAATCCAATACCTCATGGACGGAAAGCAGTCTATCGAATCTAGGATCTTGGAAAGCAATGCCGATCATGCTTCTAACCAAAGTAGGAGCTCGCTTCACATCAGATCCATTCACAAGCACTGTCCCTCTGCTAGGATGATACACAGTGGCCATAGTAAGGATCAAGGTGGTTTTGCCTGCACCATTAGGGCCTAGGAGCCCCATGATTTCACCATCTTCAATGGTTAGGTTGAAGTCTCTGACTGCGACTACGTTTTTGAAGTTCTTAGTTAGGTTTTGGAAGATGATGGTCATATCAGATTTCTTGCGAATATAGAGGATACTTACATTCCTGCGCTCTTCAACCAGTCCGCGAGAGTCACTTCAGGCTTCCTCTCAACGACTCTCTCATAGTGACAATTGGGGCACTTGATGTGGTCACGTATAATGTTTCGAATAGGGTTTTGCTGGGATTTGACGTTTGCCTCACCGCCACATTTAGGGCATCTTATGTGAAAAGTCTCTTGAGCCATATGAAACACTGTGTGTCCATGCTTACCTCGCCAATTTAAACCTATGATGTAATATCACAAGAACCCTTTTCCATACCTATCGTACATCTATTTTCATTTTAGCTTCCAAGAGTCATGTTAAGGGTCTCGAAGGTCCAGCAAAACCCAACTGGGATTAATCAGCTTGTTTTTCTCCCCACCGTTTGAACAAGTTATGTTTGATCTTGAACGCATCTAACGTCTTTCCCACAACATGGTTAATCAGATCATCCATGGTCTTGGGCCTATGATAGAAGCCCGGCATGGCTGGCAGTACCAACGCTCCTGCTCGAGCAGCCTTCAACATGTTTTCAAGATGAATCATGCTGAGAGGAGTCTCCCTCGGAACTAGGGCAAGGGTTCGACGCTCTTTAAGAGTCACATCCGCTGCTCTCAGAACGAGGTTATCCGAGTATCCACTTACGATCCCTGCTAGACTCTTCATGCTACAAGGGATAACGGCCATGCCGTCTGTTTGGAAGGATCCGCTGGAGATGGCTGCACCCATATCTTTGGGAT
>JACQRY010000074.1 GCA_016206275.1 Nitrososphaerota archaeon | reverse complement strand
CGGCTTGCGGGAACAGCTGGTCTGCACCTCAACATGGCTTTTTCAAAAGGGATACCGTCAGGAGGCACACAGTTCCTAAGACACTCCCAAGACTTCGTCGCCCAAGGAGGATTGAAAATAGAGAGAGGGGTCTCACGCCTTGAGAACCCTGACGGCCCGGGTCTAGGAGTGACGATCAAAGAGGAGTTACTCGGCGCACCGACGATCTATACTTAGAACCTTCACGTAAGCTCCCTCGTAAGATTCCTCTTCGGGAAAGACACAGTGATGACACAGAGTGTCCATATCATAATTTCTTAAGCAACGCTCAACCTTTGCTGATCTAGCAAATTCAACAAGATGAAGGTCATACTGAGTCCTTGTAAGCGGAAGGAAAAGTCTTGATCAGCATTAGATTGACCCTTAGTACGTTGACATACGGGCTTCCGAAAATCAGCAATACGCCCTCAGTGTTTTGATTGACGATCTCTTCCAGTGCAGAAGAGGGGATACCAGTCGCATTATGAATCCTTGAAATCTGGGCATATGCGTCTTGAAGCGTGATATGAGGATCCACGCCCGACGCAGAGTCGTTCCTCGGATGGAAGAAGATTGGTAGAGTGAAATTCTGGGCGATAAGGGTCGAACCGACGCTGCGCCCATTGAGCTGGACGATTTGCCCGTTCGCTTGATTTGACAGAAGGACTTGAGCGAGACCAGTAATGAGGAGCGGGAAAGATAGCCCACACATTAGAAGGGAGATAATTGTAATGCCGATTATGGGTTTGTAGCTTGCCCGTTCTTTTTCGTTGAGTCTTGATTTCCTGTCTTTCAACACTATGCACCTAAAACATAGAGAGTAAGATATCTATCAGCTTGATTCCAACGAATGGTACGATTATACCTCCAACTCCGTAGATCAGTGTATTTCTCAAGAAAATAGACATGGTATTGGTGGGCTTGAATGCTATTCCTTTCATCGCAAGCGGTATCAAGAGAGGTATGATGATTGCATTGAACATGAGTGTCGAGAGGACAGCACTATTAAGACCGAGTCCAAGTATGTTCAGAGCCTGTAACTGAGATATGGTGGAGGCAAACAGGACCGGCACTATCGCAAAATACTTGGCGACATCGTTAGCAATGCTGAAAGCAGTAACGGCTCCACGCGTCATAAGGAGCTGTTTTCCTAGTAAGACGACATCGATGATCTTTGCCGGGTTTGATTCGAGATCGACCATATTCGCAGCTTCTTTTGCTGCCTCTGTGCCAGAGCTCATCGCGAGCCCGACATCCGCGACGGCGAGAGCTGGGGCATCATTAGTTCCGTCGCCTATCATGGCGACAATCCTAGACTCAGCTTGCGCCTTTTGGACTATGCCGAACTTATCTTCGGCTTTTGCTCGTGGAACACATTCCTCGATTCCAACTTCTGACGCGATACTTCTCGCTGTGAGAGGCTGGTCTCCAGTTACCATGATAGGGCGTATCCCCATTATCTTGATAGATTGAATTTTTTCTTTGATACCTGTCTTGAGAACGTCCCTGAGTCTAATGATGCCAATCGCCTCTCCATTCCTGGCGATTGCAATTGGTGTATGTCCCGAGGCAGAGATTGTGTCCACTGCTTCATCAAAGTTGTTGGGAATTGAACGAACCATTGTCTTGATAGAGTCAGGTGCTCCTTTGATAATCTCGACTTCACCGAATGAGGAAGATACTGATTCTTCGGACGCGCTCGAGTACTTTCGGCTGATTCGTTGCCTTTGGGATATTGCCTTGCCTCCCTTTGGGAGCATGAAGTCATCGCTGTGGGCAAGCTTCACCCCGCTACTGCGGGTGCTTGCCGAAAATTCGTATACATGCGCCAGACCAAGAGCGTTGAGGTTATCTGGGATGAACCCTTTGTCATAAGCCAACCTGATTATGCTTCTTCCTTCAGGAGTATCGTCGTACCAGGACGATAGAAAAGCGGCTTCTCCCACTTCCCGTTTCGAGTAGCCTTCGAAGGGAATGAGCTCCATAGCCTCCCTATTTCCCACAGTAATGGTTCCTGTCTTGTCTAGAACAATGACATCCACGTCGCCGGCGGTCTCAATTGCCTTCCCCGACTTTGCGACAATTTTTCGCTGGTACAGCCTCGACATGCCGGAAAGGCCAATCGCAGGCAGAAGGGCACCTATTGTAGTGGGAAGAAGACAGACATAGAGCGCAAGAATAACTGAAAGGTCAGCTCCGAGGTCGAGCGTAACTGAGATGCCAAGAAGCGACGCAATGATTATGCTGAAGATGGCCGTGAGTCCGAATAGGACCATGGTGATAGCTTGTTCGTTCGGGGTCTTTGGTCTCTTGGATGACTCTACCAGCTTGATCATCTGGTCTATGTAGGTCTCACCGGGGTTTGCTGTGACCCTTGCCGTAATGGTGTCGCTGACTATTCGCGATCCTCCAATTAATGCGTCTCCCGGCGCCTTTCTGACTGGGGTTGATTCTCCGGTGACTAGAGATTCATCGACCATCGCGATTCCTTCAATCACGTCAGCGTCGATAGGAACGATGTCATTTTTCTCCAAGAGTATGAGGTCGCTTCTGCGAAGCTCGGTTGATTTAGTAGGAATTATCTTTCTTGACCATTTCTCAGTTACAATCTTCTTGCTAAGAACCTCCGTTTCGAGCTTTCTTAGGCTGCTTGCCGTGTTCTTCGCCTGTTGCTCGGCGAGAGCAGCAGAAAAAGTACTAAACCAGACTGTGACAAAAAGGATGGCCGAGATCTCAACATAGAATAACCTCCCGCTCGGACTGGCGACCGGGACGAAGCCCTGTGGGTAAATTGCCATAGCCGCCACGATGAAGAATGTGACCTCAACGATCAGCATAACCGGGTTCGAAGCCAGAGAAACTGGGCTCAACCTGACGAGCGAATCAATAAGCACCTTGCCTGAGAAAATAGACACCCGCAGGTCAGTGCCGATACTCTTTGGGTTGCTGCTTTTCACTGGTTTTTCCCTATCCAAGACCATTCACGTACCCCTGAAAGAAAGACAGGATCGGTCCGAGTGCGAGGAATGGGAAGAATGTCAGCGCAACAACTATAATGATGCTTCCGACCAGCACCATGGAGAATGAAATACTATCTGTCTTGAGACCGACTACAGTTCCTCTTTTTCTCCCGATCATTGAACCAGAGAGCGCAAGCATAAGCCCGATCGGAGCATACCGACCTAGGAAAATCACGATTGCAGTAGAGATATTAAAGAAAACCGTATTAGCTGATGCACCAAAGAAGTCTGAACCGTTATTCGCCGCGCTCGTGGTGTATTCATACAGTACTTGGGTGAACCCAAGAGAGTCGCTCCCAACACCAATCGCCGCGGCGGCGCCGCTCGCGTACGCGACAATAGTTGGTATGAGGATTATCGCAGGATGAATCAGAAATGCAAGCATTACTAGCCTCACATCCCTTCCAGTTATCTTGATCCCCAAGTACTCAGGGGTTCTCCCAGACATTAGTCCGACGATGAAGACAGTGATCACAACATACATCACCATGTACATTACTCCTACGCCTGATCCAGGGGCCGCTTGAATCAGCATTCCCAGGAGAGCGGAGAGTATCGCGAGCGGATGCATTGCTGCAAGCTGGGCATTGACTGAACCTGTCGTCGCACTGGTCGATACAACTGTCCAAAAAGTCGAGAAGAACCCGCCAATCCTCGTCTCGATGCCTGGCCCTAGGTGAGTTGCGTTGATGAAGGCTATGAACAGGTTGATCCCGAAGAGCGTGTATGCGCCGATGAGTATGGGTCTAGCCTCGCGCTTCTTTCCAAGTAGCTCTCCGAACACAAAGATTAACGACGTGGGCAAGAGCAACATTAGAACCATCTCAAGGATGTTCGATTGAGGATTAGGGTTCATGAAAGGATGAGCAGCGTTCGCTCCATAGTATCCTCCACCGTTGTTGCCTAGCTGCATTATTGATACTAGCGAAGCGACGGGCCCCACGGGAAGTTTCTGAGTCGCTCCTTCCACAGTCACCACCATTACATGTCCACTGAGGGTCTGAGGAACGCCGAGCCAGACAAGTATGAGTGCTACAACAAAGCCAAGGGGAATAAGAAGTCTTGTCAGCGTCCTCACAAAGTCAACGTAGAAGTTTCCCATGTCTTTCGAGCCAACAGTGAAACCCCTTACTATAGCCGCGAACATGCAAATTCCAGTCGCTGCAGAGGTAAACTGCAGAAACTGAACCGCCGCCATTTGGCTTAGGTAGGAGAGCATTGTCTCCCCGGTATAGTGCTGCAGGTTAGTGTTTGTCGCAAATGAAACTGCAGTATGAATGGAAAGATCCCAATTGAGACCTGGGAAGCTTTGTGGATTCAGCGGCAGCATCCCTTGGGATGATAATATCACGAAAGCTACGGCCATCTGTAGGATATTAACGAGTAGGCCAGAAAGGAAGTATTCCTTCCAACCCATGCCGTGGGTCGGCTCCACCCCAGCCAGCCTGTAAATCAAATTCTCAACGGGGTTCAACAGCCTGTCGACGCGGCTTGGCGCGCGGGTGAAGATACCGGTTACGTATGGGGAAATGAGCCAAGATATAGCCACCGAGACTCCAAGAATTAGAATTACAGAGAAGCCCTGAGCCGCATCAATCATGTATCTCAAACTCCTAGAAACTATGGCCTCTCCAAGAAAGGACTGGAATTCCAGTCCTTCCTACTCACGTGGCGATAAGTTGGTTTCTTGAGGTCTTTTTCCGTATTTGGGCCACTTATGCGTCTTCAGCACTATAGAACTTACAGTGCTCTTTACGCCCTTTATCTTCATGATTTTGTTCTTTATGATGTCTCTAAATTCCTCAATGTCCACGGCGGATACAAGAGTAACTATATCAAACTCGCCGGTTACCTCGAATAATCCCTCGACATTGTCCAGTCTAGTTAGAGCCTGTACTACATGATCCATCAAAGGTGACTCCACGAAGACATCTACAAACACGAGTAATCGAGACAAGTCTTCATCTTCTTGATTCAGAGCCACGACTCAGATCTTATTATAAGGATTGCTACAGGTAGCCCTAGTAAGCTAGTGGTCGATTTGATGCGTTCTGAACGATTGTTAGCCACTTGTTTTCGCCTTCAGTCTTGATATCTTAGTCGCGCCGGGATGAAATCTAGCCTCTTGATTCTTCAATAAGTTTGATCACTCTCTCCTCTATCTCATCCCTAATCTCTCTGACCTTCCCAAGAGGCTTGCTCTTGGGACCCTGTAAACCCCAGTCAATAATCTTCTTGCCTTTGATCAAAAGGGCAGGACAGGCTTCTTCAACACCGCAACTTAGTCACGATAAGATCAGCCTTCTTCACCATCTCATCATCCAACATCGTAGGCCGATTGGCAGCTAGGTCTACACTCTTCTCCTTCATAACCTCCACAACCATCGGATTCAACACTCCAGCAGGAGCTGCACCGGCGCTCGAGCGTCTATCACACCAGTTCTATGCAGTCGAGCGAAGGCTTCTGCCATCTGGCTTCTACAGCATTCTCAATGCATACAAACAAATCAGTCCTCATTACTCAACAAACTGATGTTACTTGAGATGTCGCTAAAGATTTCAGACGAAAATTTGAGCCATATGGTTAGGCTCAAACCAGCTTAGGGCAACGTAACGAACATCCCGTTTAAGTATAGTTGGATCCTAGAATAACGGTATGAAGCAGTATTATGGGAAACAGATTCCTGAATCCATAGGCGAAATAGTAACGCCGAAGACCACTGCTCTCTTGGTCTGGGATGTCCAGTATGATATTGCCACCAAGTCCTTCAACATTCAAGACATGCTCACCAACCTGAAAGAACTCTTACCAGCGGCAAGATCAGCTGGAGTCACCGTAGTCTATTCGCAGCAGACAGCGTTTCCATTGGAGCAAGAGAAGCCTGTCTGGATCAGGCAAAGGATGAGGACTGCAGGCGTAGATGATCCTTCAAAGATGCCTCCTCGGAACGTAGAAGGCACTCGGGGCTGGGAGATCTTTGACGAAGTCAAACCTAAGCCGGGCGACCTCGTCTTTAGGAAGAGGAGACCCAATGCCTTCATCGGGACAGAATTCGATTTGAACCTGAGAAACAGGGGAATAGAGAATGTGGTGTTGACTGGGGTTTCGACGGAGGGAGGCATAGAGGGAACTGCCAGAAATGGTCTCGCCCTGGGCTACTTCATGGTTGTTGCAAAGGACTGCGTCGGCTCCTCTCGAAAAGAGGCGCATGAAATGGCCCTCAAATATCTTGAGACCATCATCGATATCACGGACTCCAAAACGCTGCTGGAGATCTGGCGAAAACGTTAGAAACAAACATAGAATACAGTCATCATGTTTGCTTCGAAGATCTTTGAGACATTTTTACTTGAGTGCTGCTACTGCATCTATCTCGATCAGGTAGACTGGTGCTGCCAGAGCGGATATTCCTATGGCGGTGGAGGCGCAGGCTTGTTGCTTGTAGTTCCATAGCTGCGGGAAGGTTTTGCTTCGCCATTTTCCAAGCTTCAAGAATTCGGGTAGATCGGTGGTGAAGACACCTATTCTGACGATGTCCTTTAGGCTCCCTCCAGCATCTTTGAGGACCTTCTCCACATTGGAGATTATCTGTCTTATCTGTGCCTTCATATCTCCCTTTCCCACAGGCTTACCCTTTTCGTCTATAGCCAGTAGCCCTGCCATGTAGAAGAGCCTCTTACCCTTAGCTTCCACTAGGTATGAATATGGGCCTCTTACAGGCATAGCCTTTGTCTTAACAGGAGATCTAGGCATTTACGCTACTATTGAGTGTCCAGTTCTTATGCTTAACGTGTCATACGGCTTCAGCTCTGTGGTTCATAATCGGTTGTTTTACTCCCCAAGGAAGGCTCGGACTTTGTCTGTGACATAAGCGTCATCTGCGGATCGCTGTATGACCAGTGCAATGATGATCCTTTGTGAGTCGATCGGAATGCGCACCAGTTTTGATTTCTTGTAGACAATCGTTATCGACTGGCAGGTTCCGAAGACTTCATCGAGTTGTTCTGCAATGCCTTCTAAACAGGGTTATCCTTACACCAGATGTGTCTCCTAGATGGGCTGGCATATGAAATCTCTCATCAAACTCTGGCTTTGATATGTGGCCCAAGATATTCCCACTCTGGTCTACAACAATAACGCGAAGGATGCTTTCCTCCAGATTGGCCACATCGGCTGCAATCCTATGAAATTTGCTATCGAGGTTCGAATCTCGTTCCACGCCGTTCTCTTCCTATTCCTGCTTTCTCCATGGCAAACTTAAGGTCAATATCAAGATTTCTTCGTAACCACCGTAGTCTCACTGCTTGGTTATCCCTTGATGGATTTCAGCAGCAACATAATGCCTATGATCCCACCGACTACCCAGAGAACTAGAAGGACCGCGTTCTGGACTCCAAGAACTACGGTGGCGCCTGCTGAGGAGATGACGAACACAATGGTCAATGCCGTGAAGTCCCTCATGGATATTTTCAGCGAAATTGACTCGCTCTCGGAGGGATTCTTGTTGGATCTTCGCAGATTCCTGATGAGGAGAAATCCGAGCAAGACATATGCAACCCATATGCCCAGTTGGGACCCAAGGTTGGGAAGGGCTTCAGGGCGAAGTATGATGCCGAGGATGACATACATCACGATCAAAAATCCGAGCAGCAATAGGAATTCTCTCTTGTCTGGAACGAGATTCTGCATGTCAAAACGGGGTCCCGTCGTTCCTTTTCTCCACAGGTAAGTCAGAATGGCTAAGACGCCAGTCGTCGATAGGGAGGACTGCACCGAAACGAATGGATCTGCCAACCCAGCGCTATGTAGAACACCGAAAAGTGCACCGAGAACAAGTAGCCAGATGCGCATGCGCCCACGACTCAAGGGCAACCTTACTATTGCAGGAAGTCCCGTGAACACACCCGAGGGACGACTCAACAATGCCTCAGCGGCGACGAGAGGGATTATGAATGACATTACCGGGTGCCAGAATAAGACCAGAACAATGAATTCCACGATGGCCATACCCCCTATCGAAACGACAGGATCGCCCCAAGGTGGATCCCACAGGACTTTGGTCATATACGCCTCATAAAGACCGAAGATCGCTCCGGCGCTAAAGAGCACGCTGAGGAGAGGCTTCCCGTAGCGAAAGACAACATGGGAGAGCACTAACATGTGAAGAGCGTAAAGCGGAAACACAACAAGCAGACCCCACGCATGAAAGAACGGAAAGACATCAGACCCTGACACGACTTCGGCAAAGAAAACTGAGTACACCCCCAATATTATCCAGAAGAAAGCCTTCAGTCTACGGGAAGGCCCAATAGCACTTTCCATCACAACGTATACACCAAAGGCGAGATAAGTCTTTACGGGCGGCCGGTCTGGTTTTCCTTTAGTCGCTTCAGATAGATCAACCTTAAGAAACGGATCTCATGAGTCCAATAAAGATTTAAGATGCTGAACAAGGTCTCAGCCACGTTAGCGGGGTGGGGAAGCCAGTCCAAGGAAATCCTTGGGGCAAGGCTATCCCGGCGGGCTCATAAGCCACTTCAACAAACAGGGAAACCCGCAGATCGGTGGTTCAAATCGGAGGCAAGCATCTTGTCTCTCGTGAAACTCCACCCCCCGCTACCAACAACCCTACCATAAATCAAAAACTTAGAGAAGGGATTAATATCACAGGATACGCGCCGTCTCATAGACGGTAAACCAGTATGACCATGACCATAACCGAGAAGATCATCGCCAGAGCCGCAGGCAAAGATAGTGTATCACCCGGAGACGTAGTCTTCGCCAACGTTGACAAAGTCATGGTGCACGATGTCTCAGGCCCAGGCGTCGCCACCATATTCAACGACTTGGAGAAAGAGGGACATAAGATTGACAAGCTTTGGGACCCGAGCAGAATCTGGGTGGCTGAGGATCACTTTGTGCCCGCCTCTGATAAACAAGCAGCCCAGAACATAGGCACCCTAGAGGACTTCGTGAAACGCTTCCACATATCTAAACACTTCAAATACGGAATCGGCCAATTCGGCATCTGCCACACCCTTTCACACGAAGAAGCCCTTGTTCTACCAGGAGAAGTCTACGTAGGAGGAGACTCCCACACCAATACTACGGGTGCCCTCGGAGCCTTCGCAGTAGGCATGGGTCATACTGATGTGGCTTACGTGATGTTAAACGGCACAATCTGGTTCAGGGTCCCCGAAACACTCCTCTTCAAGATCAACGGACGCCTACCTGACTATGCTATGGCTAAGGACATGATTCTACGAATCATCGGTGACATTGGAACTGATGGAGGAGCATACTACGCCATGCAATTTGACGGTTCAGCAGTTAGAGAAATGGCGATGGATGAACGAATCACGTTAACCAACATGACCACTGAAGCTGGCGCCAAAAACGGCGTCATAGACCCAGATGAAAAAACAGTGGAGTACCTTAAAGCGAGGACATCCGAGAAGTTTACCCCTGTGCATGGAGATAAAGGTGCAGAATATGCTAAAGTCTACGAGTATGAAGCAGGGAAGATGGTTCCTCTGGTGGCCAAGCCCTATTCTCCCGCCAACGTCGTTGAAGCCCGCGAGCTTACCGGCGTAGAGCTGGACAAGGCGTATGTGGGCTCCTGTACAGGAGCAAAACTCACCGATCTCCGAGAAGTCGCAAAGATCCTGAAGGGAAGAAAAGTCAAGATTCGAACCGAGATTCTGCCAGCAGCTCAAAGCATCTTCATGCAAGCCTTGAAAGAGGGCCTAGTCCAAATCTTCATGGAATCAGGTGCACTTGTCGGCCCACCGACTTGCGGCGCATGCTGCGGTGCCCACATGGGCGTTCTACGCAAAAACGAAGTCTGCATAAGCACCACCAACAGAAACTTCCCCGGAAGGATGGGTGACAAAGAGTCCAAGACCTATCTAGCCTCACCAAAAACAGCGGCAGCTTCAGCAGTGACGGGACGCATCACAGATCCTAGAGACCTGAGGTAGACTCCCAAATGACGATTTTACGTGGCAGAGTCCACAAATACGGTGCCAACATCGACACCGACGTGATTATCCCTGGTGCTTACCTGAAGGAGATGGATCCCAAAAAACTGGCTACACATGCCATGGAGGGAGTCGACTCCGAGTTCACGAAGAAGGTCAAGCCCGGGGACTTCGTTGTCGCAGGGAGAAACTTTGGGTGCGGCTCCAGCAGAGAGCATGCTCCAATAGCCTTGAAGTATTCGGGCATCAAAGCAGTTCTGGCCCCTACCTTCGCAAGGATCTTCTACAGGAATGCAGTTGACGGGAGTCATCTCCTCCCCATAGAGATCACTGATGACGCATATAGCAAGATCGAGAAAGATGATGAGCTTGAAATTGACCTACAGAACGGGCAGATCAAGAACCTGTCCAGAGGAGCATCTTACACCATGAAACCTTTCCCAGACATTGTTTTGAAGATCATTCAGGCTGGTGGCCTAATGAACTATAAACCTGACAAACACTGATACTTGCCACAACCATTCCCCTGTAAGAAACTTTAATCATCAGAACCTCTTGCACTCCAAGATGGGCAAGGCTTGCAAACACCCTTGAAAGACATCGTAGGCTCCAGAGGGAACGAACTAGGGGAGAAGAAGATCGCTTTATGCGTCACAGGAAGCGTGGCAGCAATCCACAGCCCCATCATCGCCAGAGAGTTGATGCGGCACGGAGCCGATGTCCACGTAGTCATGACGTCTGCAGCTCAACGATTAGTCAGGGCAGAACTCTTTGAGTGGGCCACAGGTAACTCTGTTGTAACGGAGCTGACTGGGAAGACTGAGCATATTCAGCTGGCTGGGGAATGGGTAGGAAAAGTAGATCTGGTGTTGGTGGCTCCATGCACAGCAAATACGGTCAGCAAGTTCGTAAACGGCGTTGACGATACGCCTGTTACGACAGTGCTTTCATGCGCCTTGGGAACTGGCATACCCATCATTATTGCTCCTGCGATGCATGAACCAATGGCTAAGAACCCCTTCGTGGCTGCGAACCTTGACCGTTTGAAGAAGCAGCGGGTTGAAGTGGTTGAGCCTCGGATTGAAGAAGGTAAAGCTAAGATCGCTGGTGTGGAGCAGGTCGTTGACGCAGTCATTAAGCGTCTTGGGAAGAAAGATTTCCGAGGAATGAATATTCTTGTTACCGGGGGCCCGACTATGGAGCCTATAGATCCTGTTAGAGTCATCTCCAACCGAAGCTCAGGGAGAATGGGCCTGGCCCTAGCAGAGGAAGCAGGCAGAAGGGGTGCTCAAGTAAACCTGATTACTGGGCCTTCGAAGGTTGATCCGCCTGATTGGCTACGTGTGGTCAAGATCGAGTCAACAGAGGAAATGGCGAAGGCAGTTGAAAAGAGCCTGAAGAATTCAAAGATCAACGTCGCCATACTGGCAGCTGCACCAGCAGACTATGCCCCAGAAGAAAAATCCAAGGAGAAAATATCCAGTCGCTCAAAGCCCCGCCTCTCCTTAACACTCAAAGCCACCCCAAAGATAGTCAACTCCATTAAGAAACTCTCACCTAAAACTTTCCTAGTCGCCTTCAAAGCTGAACCCAAAATATCAACAAAAGAGCTGATTCGCAGAGCAGAAACCTTGATGCGCGAGTCTCAAGCAGACATGGTTGCGGCCAACATGACTGGTGATGGAACAGCCTTCGGCGGAGAAGACAACGAAGTCTACTTGCTAAGCCGAGGCAGCAAAGTCGCTCATATACCGAGAACCTCAAAGCAAAATGTCGCAGCCAAGATCCTAGATGTCGTCAAAGAAGAGCTGAAAGGCAGGACCTAGCACTTGTGCACGCTCATAGGTCTGCTTAACCCTGACACCTCAACCAAGATCCTTTTCGCTGAGAACCGGGATAGACCGAAGGAGAGCTTCTGGGGGAACGATATCCGCGTTGTAGACGGGCACGTAATAGCCATCTACGATTTTCGCTCCAAAGGCATAGTATGCGGCTACTCTGCCAAAACAGGGTGCTTCGGAGGACTCACAAACGCCTACGGCGCAGATGCGCCCCGCAGCCGAGGAATACTTATGAGACATATCTTGAACACTGCCCAAAACTTGAGAGAAGCCCAAAGACTGATGACTAAACAGGTGAAGAAAGGTCTCTACCGCCCCGCCAACTATGTTCTCGGTGACGCGAAGAGCATGGTGAAGATAGAAAGCTTGGGAAAAAAGTATCACATCGAAGAAGGCTTAACCAAGCTCATCGTCACCAACCACTTCCATCACATACTAGGAGGAAGAACCGCGAAAGGATCAATAGACCGAGAAAAATTTGTCACCCAACGCCTCAAGAAAACCAACCCTATTACTGTAGACATACTCTCATCTCTAATGCAACATCATGACTCACAGACCGGCATTTGCAAACATGGGCGCACATTGGCCAGCATGATCCTAAGAGTACCTGCCCAAGGACAACCTGAATTCCTTTACAGCATAGGCCCCCCTTGCAAGGGCTACACGCGCAAAACCCTAGCAGAATTTCTGCCTACTCTAACAGAGGCTCATAGTCCAATCTGACGTCTTTAACCGAACCCTGCTTGATCATAGGTTTAGCGTTCTCAAGAGGAAGAACAGCCAGGTCACCAGGCTGAAAAGGCCCGTATCTCTCAAGATCCACTCCAACCAGTTGAGGCGAGGAACGTTCAAACCTTACCAAGACATATTTTCGCGCAACTCTGTTAGAGACATGCTCCAAGAAAGATAATTGGCCGCTTCGAATAGCCCGCTTCACTCTCTCCAGCCGCCTCTGTGACTGACTTAGAGGCTCCAGAGCAAACTTCTCCTCAGCCGTCAACACTCCTTCGTCAACCTTGCCTGAGGAATGAGATCTGACCTTTGAAATACGCATCTCGAAAAGCCTCGCACTTAGCTGGTAAATCATTTCGCTTTCTTTGACAGCCATCTTCTTTGCAAGCACATCATTACCGTTAAAATCGGCTGACAAAAGTTCTCTGATGCGGCTGGCTGAATCTCTATACAGGCTTTTGGGAACATTGACCAAGCCTTCGCTCTCCATCTCCAAGTCAAATAGCTCAACGAAAAGACTCAGAACAGAGTCAGCCAAACCCATGCATCAACCTCAGCCAAGACCCTTAAATGTACTTGCCACCTGTTTCCTAAGGCGGTATTTAAGGTGCAATAAACTACGTCCGGGAAGATCTCTAAGCTATTTGAGCCAAGCCTTTGCCCATGAGGTATACTGCCGCAGTCTCAGGTAAGACTACTTCTTGCTTACTATACGGACCGTATTTGACACCGCGAAGCGTGAACGGTGGAGAATGTTTGACGAAGACCTTGATCTCCTCGTCTTTCAAGACAACAGGGTCAACAAAGGGATCGAATTCTTCAAGGTTTTCTATCTTCATCTTCTCCAAGCCTGACTCACCGTGCAATGTGCCCGGCATACGAAAGATCCTGTGGATGTCAGTCGTCACAGAGGGATCTATAGCTACTCCAGCCGCTCTGGATATTTTCTCAAGAAATTTCTTGAGAGAGTCGTGTCTCTTAGTTCTATGAATGAGTAGCAGCTTGGATTTTGCATCAAGGTTTTTGGCTTCATCGAATTCCTTGAATTCATGGTTAACGATATATCTGGCGACCCTTCCCCGCCAACCAGAGTCAGATTCAGAAGGTAGTTTCATCCCAAGTTCTTGGTAAGAAAGATGACTATCTATGCCCAAGGTGCTCGGCAAGATGCCTATGCCAGCGATATAATCGGCCATTTCAACCCGGCTTTCCTGATCGAGAGTTTCCATTATTTCGGGGTCATTAACAGATAGGTGATAACCCATGTTACCGGAAAAATAGGTCTGCAGACGCTTTCTTTCTACGCCAAAATCTTTTTCCAGTATATCAAGAAGTTTGAAAATTTCTTCTTTGGCGGCACCAAGACAGTTGTAGCAGGCCCAGTTTAACTGAATTATCCTAGTGTTACCGCATTTTGGACATTTCCCCGGTCTATTACCCTTACCCACATGCTGGCATTTCCTGCATGTCCAACGATCATGTTCATCTTTGCATGATGATTCTAAATCATCGGCATCTATATCGAAGACTAGATCACCGCTCTTCCACCCCTTTTCTGCCATAGGCTGAGCGGGTTCGTGATAATATCCACATGAGTAATACACTCCTTTAGGAGCTTTCCTCGCGATCGCCACGATCAGTTCGCCGCTCGTCTTAAAGCTTAGATGTCTGATCATGGTTCCTCCGAAGGGCCAGTAACCGAATTCTCTCTCTTGTATGCGGCTAGGGATCTCAATCCTATCACTGTGCCTAAAGTAGTGCTCCTTGAATGCTTGTCTGAGAGCGCTAGTGGTGGGATCAAGCATTTTTCTTCACTTTCTTCACTACAGGAGATGTTCTTCCATACCAAATTGGGTTGGTTATCCTTGGGCAGTAAATATTGTCCCTAAAACAGAAGCTGTGTGATACTACAGTCTTACAACTAGGAACACTATACTTTACCTTTCCACCCTTAAGCCCTGCCAAATGTTCGACTTGATATCTCGTTATTCTCTCATTGAAGTCAGCGGCTCTCGGGAACAAGGTAATTACATCGTCAACACTTTTACCAATATTCAGAAGATATGTTGTCATTAAGAAGCGTGCAAAATGTGGAGGGTCCTGACCGTTTTTCAACATGTCTAATGCATGCTTCACACAAGGGGGATACCTTTCTGGGCTAATCGAGATGATATCTTCGACTTTTGGAGGAGGCGGATTCTTTAGAGCAATCTCTTGAGCAAATGCCTCTAGTTGAGGCGGGATCTTAGTTATAGTAAGCGATTTCAATCGTTGATAGATCATTCTCTGTGTCTCCGCGCGGATGAGCCTCACAAGATGATGCTTCGCCAAGTAAACAAGGCCGTTAGAAACTGGTCTATTGATGAGATTCCATTCAGGTTCATGGAATTGTGTTGCACGTTTAAGATATTCAGCGAAGTTAATAGCAAATGAAGTTTTTTCATCATCGTAGGTTTTGATTAACTTGACTTTCGCCACATTTTGAAAGACATCTGCAATTAAGTTGGCATTATCTTCCTTCACAAGTAGGCTTTCCACTCTAAGAGCTTCCGCCAAAGCGAAGTAGAATGCCAGATGTTCAAGTTTCGTTGCCTTAACTATAGCCATAGCTAGAGGAAAAGAGAGTAGCTCTACACCGGGGTTGTCGAGATTTGCTTCCACCTTTCTTTTTCGTATGGTATCTACAACCCTCTCTTTTGCTCTTTCGGCAACAAGTGAGTACTGATCCGGGCCGAGCTCAGTGATATCCAAGTCGTATACTTTTGCCTGTTCACCAGCCTGGCTAAGAAAAGGATACTTCGCCAGATCCGCTTCAGCAAGCTGGATGTTCATCAGACCCGTGTCCTAATATCGAATGGTCAAATGGGTGTTAAAAACTTACTCAGAACCGGTTCAGCATGTGGAGTGGGACCCCGTACGGTTCATGCAATGCTCACCCGTTCTTATTCGGGGATTCCACATGATTGAAAAGGTTGATTGCGCTCTTAAACCTTCAGTGCTCATATCCATCTGAAAGTTGGATGGAGACGTTTGTTGTGGTAACGAATCACACTGTAATCTTCTTCTTAGTAGCCTTAACGGTCTGAGCCAAGAATTTGCTCGCGTCAAGGATCTCAAGCAACACGGGCTTCCCGGATTTCGTGAAGTGGACAATAACTGAATCCATTTCTTCGGCGTAGTCGATCGGTTCGTCGCTGACTTCATACATCAGAATATCTTCGTCGGTACTGTACGTGACTTTCAATACCTTCCTCTCCTTGCAGGATATAGCGTTACCACTCTTATTTCCTTTCCCTCCTTTACAATGACAACCCTCATGATATGCTCTTCGCCCAAGCCTCGCTCCGCGATTTGCTTGCCTAAGTCCTAACACGACCTTTTCGGGATATAACACGGCATCCTCCACTAATTTCCTCGTGACCTTTACCTCATGTCTGCGGAGCATTCCGATCTTTGCACTAGCATGTTTAGTGAATCTGACTTTCAATAGAGGTTACCTTATTCCTTTGGGACCTTGTGTTTGTAGTGGGTATTTGACAAACTCGATGTCCCTTGAGGTGTTATCTTTCCTGAATCCCTATTAAACGCGCTCTATCTCCGCAACCTGGCTTGTGAAGATATTGATCGAGCAGGATCGCATGACCAGATCCGAACTAACGCAACAGATCCCTCACTCAATAGATTCAAGAACAGGTTTGAGCAACCCTTTTAGCAAGTCAAAGCAGGAACATAGGTTGAAACCCTTTGCCATCCTCAGCTTTCGACCTCCTTTCCCAACAGGTCAGGGAAGCAGTCCTGGAAAAAGGAATCGAGCAGCCTACACCTCCTCAGAAAGCATCGATACCAAGGATCTTGGCTGGGGAAAACGTGTTAATTATTGCTCCAACAGGAAGCGGCAAGACCGAGGCAGCCCTCTTACCGATCTTCAGCCTCTTCTCAAAGAACGGTGTCAAAGATGGTATCGCCGCATTATACATCACGCCTCTCAGAGCCTTAAACCGCGACATTTTGAAACGCATCTCATATTGGAGTGGTAAACTAGGCTTCAGCCTTGAAGTTAGGCATGGAGATACACCCATTCAAGACCGTCGCAGGCAAGCAGCGAAACCCCCAATACTGCTAGTCACAACGCCGGAAACCCTGCAGGCCATTCTTCCAGGAGGAAGAATGAAAAGACATCTGAAGAACCTGAAGTGGGTCGTCATTGATGAAGTGCATCAACTTGCAGGAAATAGGCGTGGCGTCCAGCTATCAGTCGATCTTGAAAGACTCAGACAGTTGGTTAAACCTGGTTTCCAACTGATAGGATTGTCGGCTACACTAGGCAATCCTAGGGAAGCAGGTATGCTCCTAGTAGGCACAGCGGGTAATATCGCGATTGAGGAAACCCGTTTGCCAAAAGAATACCGCTACTTCATAGAGCTTCCTTATGCTTCAGGCGAAGACCATCGACTGGCTCAAACCCTGTTCACCTCCCCTGACGCTGCCGCACGGATAAGCAGGATTTGCGAAATTGTTGAGGGCCATGAATCCACGTTGATCTTCGTGAACAGTCGTTCAGTGGCTGAGATGCTGGGGTCTAGGCTAGGCATGATGCGGAAGGACATTGCGGTTCACCATGGTTCGTTGTCCAGGGAGGAGAGGGCTAAAGCTGAAGAGGAGTTCAAGGCAAGTAGGTTGAGGGGGCTTGTCTGTACTTCGACCTTGGAGCTGGGCATTGACATTGGAAGTGTTGACAACGTCGTGCAATACATGTCTCCGAGGCAAGCGTCTGCCCTAATCCAGAGAGTTGGCCGCTCAGGCCATAGGTTCGACCGAACCTCCATAGGCACAATGATCACTGTCTCTACAGACGATGTTCTTGAATCTACAGCCGTAATTGCCAGAGCCCAAGCAGGACAATTAGAACAATTACAGATACATCGAAACAGCTTAGATGTTTTAGCGCACCAGATTGTTGGGGTAGCTCTGGACTCGCAGGGAGCAGTGTCCTTTGACAAAACTTTGAAACTTGTCAGGAGAGCCTATCCTTACTCAGACCTAAAGAAAGAGACTTTCACGGAAGTGGTCAGCTATCTTCAGAGGCTGGGTTTACTCAGGTTTGAAGGCAGGTTTCTTAGGGTTACCAGCAGGGGGAGACACCACTACTTCGAGAACCTCTCCATGATCCAAGATGAGAAGCGTTACCCAGTCATGGATCTTGCCACCCAGAGAGTAGTAGGAACATTGGGAGCCGAATTTATCTCAATTAAAGCCAAGATAGGCCTAAACTTCATCTGTCGCGGTAAAGTCTGGCGTATTCAAAAGATTTCTGATGATGGTTTTGTCTATGTGCTTCCAATTGAAGACCCTACTGCAGCCATCCCTGGATGGGATGGAGAGATTCTCCCTGTCCCTTTTGATGTTGCTCAAAAGGTAGGGGTGCTTAGACGTCAGATAGCAGATCTACTCGAGCAGAATGATGTTTCTCAGGCGGTTGTCGCCTCAACCCAGATGATACCTGCTGAGAAGAATGCTAGAAAAAAAGTCTTAGAGGATATAGCGGTCTTCCAGAAGCTCGGCGCACCTCTGCCCACCGATGACAGGATGGTGTTAGAGGCTGTGGGCAGGTTCCTTGTGGTCCACGGATGCTTCGGCGAAGCGGCGAACCGCACGCTAGGATACATCTTAGATGAAATGTTGTCAGAGATGGGGCTTATTCGATTCTGGTGGGCTGACGGCTACCGTGTGCTCATAGAGCTGAACACAAATCTGCAATCTCCTTCATTACAGACTTTGAGGGAGAAGCTCTTATCCCTCACTGCAAACGATGCTGAAAACCTGTTTTCTAGGAACATTGAGAAGCAGTTCCCCTTCACCTACTATCTGAAGTTCATCGCGGAGCGATTCGGAGCCATGAAGCGAGGAGAATTCGTGGATGGACCTACCATGGCCCACATGCCCAGACGCTTCCGAAACACACCCATCTACGATGAGGCTCTAAGAGAAGGAATGCTAGAGAAAGTAGATCTGGCAAGAACTCTACAGATTTTCCAGAAGATCAAGAACGGAGCAATGAAATTATAGACTTGGCACTCGGATGATCAGCCTACGCCCTTCGCTTACTCGATTCTCTACAGGTATACTGAAGCCCCTGAGCTCCTTGCTACAGATTTCTTAGGGAAAGGTAATCTAGAGCGGATGAAGACGGCGCTCTACAGCGAGTTCGTTAACCTTCTCTGCTTCCAATGTGGCCATCTAGCTGAAAATATTGGTGTAGCAGATGCTGGGGAAAATCCCAAGTGTAGAAAATGCAGATCTGGGCTTCTTGCTCCCGTGCGGTGGGGGAGCCAGATGGTAAAAGACATTTTGAAGAGAAAGATAGCTGGTGAACCGCTTGGAGATGATGAAAGGGAGGCTTTGGCTAAGGCTCGGAGATCGGCTGATCTTGTGCTTTCCTATGGAAGGAAAGGTATTCTTGCTCAGCTGGTTTACGGAATAGGTCCTCAAACAGCCAGCAGGGTACTGGCTAAGATGCATGATGATGAAGAAGCCTTTTTCAAAGACTTGTTGGACGCTAAGCTCCGATTCATTACCACTAGGCCTTTCTGGGACCGAAGATAATGGCAGCTCTCTATCCTTTCAAGGAGCCAGTCCCTGCAGCAGGTAACCGATAACATAGGCTGCAGCTGAAGCAATCCCTCCAACAAGAGTCATCTCCAAGCCTGCCTTCCACCATCTCTTCCCAGTCACGATTGTTCTTAGAGAACCTACACTGAATAGAGCAATAGCTGTCAGAACCGTCGACGCGGCGAACTTATCTACACTCAAGCTTGGAAATAGGAACGCCCCCACGTAGAACAATAGAGGCACGGAACCTGCTGCCACGAACGCAATGAAAGTTGCCAAGCCACTTCTGACTGGGGATTTGAACTCTTCGATGATGTTCAGCTCATCGCGCATCATCGTATCTACCCAAACCTTCTTGTCTGAAGTTATCACTTTAACTGCTCTCTCAAGATCCTCACCCTGGAACCCTTTACGGGCATAGATCTGCCTTATCTCCTCAATCTCTCCCTCCGTCTCATTCTCCACCTCCCATTCCTCTCTTCGCCTTTCTCTAGCGGCGTACTCAATCTCTGATTTTGTGCCCAGATAGTTCCCAAGAGCCATCGACAAACCATCAGCTAACAGATTCGCAACACCCAGAATAAGCACAATTATGGATGATAGTGTAGCGCCAGTAGCCCCAGCAACAATTGCAAAGGTAGTTACTATCCCGTCGAGCCCGCCGTAGACAGCGTCGCCAACATATTTTCCGGCAGCCGTCTGATGGATATCTTCCTCTATCCGCTTAGCTTCATGGGCTTTTCGACTTGCCTCCAAATCCCCTTTTTCAAAGGCTTTTCTTGCATCTTCAAGCCGCTTGCCGTCTTTTCCACTCATGACTCATCAACGCGAGAGAATTCGCGATATATCGATTTATCGGATAATGGCTCAGAGGTTTCTTAACCGCAGGCTATCGTTCTTCTATCCTAGGAGCCAGATAAAAGTGAATCCGTCCTCCCGCGCTGCTTAGCTTAAACTCGAGTTTCAAAGGCATCTTGCTTGAATACTCGAAGAGAGCAGTATCGGAGGCGCTGCCAGCAGCCTTGGCTATGTTAAGGAGGTAGCTGATGCTGTAGGTAGCTTTGCTCTCCTCCTTGACATCGATCTCCATCATGTCAGGGCTGTTCTTATCTAGAGTTATTGAGGCTGCGCCGGCATCGCTCTTACCGCTGAAGACAACCTTCGACTTGGCTGCTTCAATCGTGACATGGTCCGAGACCACCGATATGTCGCCCAAGACCTTTTCGAAGCTGGCCTCAGAAGTCATGAATCTCGTGTTGAAGGAGAGCTTGGGTAAGGGAGTAGGACCAATGGTGCTTTCAATCAAATGAATCTTGTATTCCCGTTTGTAACCATTGGAGATCTTTATAATGAGCATGCCTTCCTCAGCAGAAGAGAGTTCAATACCGTCTTTAGCTTCGGCCCTCTTAATCAGCTTCGCAAAGTCTTCAACCCTAACCGTGAACTTGTACTGCTTATCGCAGTCATATTTCTCAAAGGCGGAGTTGGGCCAATGCAGATCAACTAACGCTACGTGGGAAGGATCCATAGCTCTGAAGGACAGCCCCTCGGCAGCAGCGTCAAAACTAGCTTCTTCAACGAGAGTAGAGATCGTGTTTGAGACAGCCTTCCACTCGTTCGGCGTAGATGTTTTAGCTAGGAAAACCATGTAGCCTTACCGCTGACACCTGATCGTTCATGTAACCTGATATTAAAAGAATCTTCTCTGCTAAGCATAAGACCGCCAAGTGAACTCGCATTTGGTGCATCGGTAGAACTGTGTCGTGGCTTCATCGCCGCTTCGGGTCTGAACAAGCCACCAGTAAGCCTCATTGTTTTGACATTTGGAACATTCGATGGCCATAGTGGGCATCGTCTTCAGGTCTCGGTGTTCGTCCCCGATCACCTTAATCTGGCTTTGGGTTGTGGCCTGCTCAGGTTTGGCAAAGGTGCCGCTGGTCTCAGACTGATAGCCACATCTCTCGCATACATTGGCTGGGACAGTCTTGTCCTCTGACTTCAGTTTTTTGAAGCGGAGTCGGGCACCACATTTAGGACAGAACTGCAGTCTTCACATCCTCCCCGTAGTCAGCGCCTTTTTAGCTGCTTCTTGCAGTTTCTCTAAGGATTGCTTGCTTCTTGTGATGCTGGATAGGACTGCCTGTATCGGTTCGCCTCTGCTTGTCTGTACTCTCAGTATTTGGCTTCGGAATAACGGGTGGGGTTCATGGACCCCAGCGAATGTAACATTCTTATCCTTATGGAGCTCGTCGAGCACGATATGGCTAATAGCGATATCTTCCCCTTTGAGCTCTAGGTCTAGAGTGTCTTTTCCTTTGTTTGTCAGCTTGAGCTCCATCGGCAAGGTTTCTAAGCGCCTGAACATGAGCCTAATAAACGTTTGATGAGTTAGCTCGCTACACATTTCTTATTCATGCATAATGTTATGGTGTGCGACACGGAGTAAATCTAGGTTGACAAGCGTTTTCTTTAGACTTAAATTCAGCTAGTCTCGAATGGGTGTGCCTAATTGTCTAGTTTACTGGTTGACCCCCAGTTTTTCGCGGCTGTTGCCTTGACTGCAGCTACGCTTACCGCGGTAATCACATATGTTTCATCCAGACTTCTGATAAGACTTCTATCTAAGAGAGGGCGAGTAGTCACTGACTTCCATAAGCAAGGAAAACCGATGATTCCCAAGCCAGGTGGACCAGCAATCATCTTGGGGCTTGTCGTAGGTGAAACTTTGCTCTACTTGTTCACACAGCAGACCTCCTTGCTCGCGTTAGTCGCTACGCTGATAATAGCGGGGGCAATAGGATTATTGGACGATACGGTAACTTTGGGAGGAGCTGTTAAGCCTGCTCTCCTTGTTCTAGCCTCACTACCTATCCTTCTTCTCGGAACCTATGATTTCAATCTCGCGTTGCCCTTCTTCGGAACCGTACGTCTATCCATCATATACCCCATGCTTGTTTTACTCGCCATACCAGTAACTTCGAACACAGTCAACACCATCGATGTGTTGAACGGAGTCGTCTCAGGATTCATATTAATCGCTTCAATACCTCTGATCCTAGCGCTGCTCTTGTTCGGCGAATATGTTGTAGCTGCAGCTGCAATCATATTTGCTACCGCAGCAGCCTCTTTCTATTTGGTTCACAAATATCCCTCGAGAATCTT
>JACQRY010000072.1 GCA_016206275.1 Nitrososphaerota archaeon | reverse complement strand
TTTCTGAACTGAACTTTAGGAGGCTTTGTTGATATGTAGGTCATTGCCTGTGCACGTTATTACTAGGATAGCTTCTTTAAATGTTGCTTTGTCCACATTCTTACTTTGGCCTCATCAGATCTACCTTCTGCCACTCCCACAATGAATTCGACTCCTGCCTTTGGATTAACACTAATGCGATAGCCATTTAATCGTAAGAAAATGTCAGTTGTACCGTAAGCGGTTCTCTTATTACCGTCAATGAAAGGGTGTGAATTAACAATGTTGAATAAAATGTAAGCAGCTTTGGCGGCTAATGCTTCTAGAAAATCTTCCTCATTATACAAATCCTGAACTGTATCTAAAATATAGAGAAATGAACCTTTAGATAGATAACCAGTTGAAGAAAGTTTGAAGTCCTTTCTTAACTGGAGTATGATCTCTTCATCTGGATAAATAATGTTACCAGTCATCCACACATTCTTGCTTATACTCCTAGATAACTGATCAACGAAAGGAATGACAATCCAAGTTCGAAACTTCACTCACACAAGAATTTTCCAGTACTAACGAGCGGAGGGGAGGCTTTGCCTATGATAACATGAGGCATGATCTAAATGCGGGGGGTGGGATTCGAACCCACGAACCCCTAAGGGACAGGGTCTCTTCGCACATGCACCTAAGCCCTGCGCCGTTGGCCAGGCTTGGCGACCCCCGCTCACCATTCGGCTACACGCATATTTCACAGGGGTTTATAATCTGCTACGGAGAGTCATTCGGCTAGTTGCCTTGCTTTCCTAAGGTTGCCCGTGTCATCTCGTGCAGCGTCGATGGGCGTCTCGAGAATCATAGGGAGTCCTCTCACTGCTGGATGATGCAGAAAAGCTCTGAACCCTTCCTCACCGATGTAACCCATGCCAATATGTTCATGCCTGTCCAAGCTGCAGCCCAGCTCCCCCTTACAGTCGTTGAGATGAACCACTTTCAGATACTCTAACCCTATCTGCTCATCAAACAATCTGACGGTTTCTTCAACAACTCTTCTGTTTCTCAAATCATAGCCTGCAGCAAAGGCGTGACATGTATCCAAACAAACTGCCACCCTCCCCTTGTCAAGACGCTCAAGTATCCGCTTGATATCTTCAAAACTGGATCCCATGCTGTTCTTGGTCCCTGCAGTATTCTCCAAGACTAAGATGACATCGTTGTCCACAGTTTTCAGTGCTTTACCGCATGCCCTCACAATTCTATCCAAACCAGTCTTCTTACCTGCTCCCAGATGGCTACCAAGGTGCAACACAAGATAAGGAATCCTCAGCCTTCCACAACGCTTCAAATCTTCGATCAGGCTGTCAACTGATTTCCCGTAGAGATCGTCTCTAGGGCAGGCCAAGTTAGGCAGGTAAGGCATATGCGCTATAGGCGGTGAAATCTCGTAGTCTTTGACTTTCTTGGCGAAGGCTGAAGCAGCCTCTTCGTTCAGGTCGCCGAACTTCCAGCCCCTTGGGTTCCTAGTGAATATTTGGAAGGTGTCGCAGCTCTTTTCTTTCGCCCGGTCTACAGCTTGATCAATGGATCCCGATATAGAGACATGTACACCTATCTTGATCAAACCGTAGTCTGCAAAGGCTCCGTTTTAGGTAAACTATATGTCTTGTTTTCACGAAACAGCTAAGAAATTTTATCGGTCCCTCTAACTCTATCAAGGCTTCGAGCATTGGCTCCTCTTCGTTAGTTGCGCTTGGTTATGCTGACACTGTGCCAACTCTGTTTGGGTTGAGGACCCTTGGAGGGCTAGCACAGGGGTTACCGGACATCTTCAGAGGTCTTCATTGTCTCGATATCCCGCGAGGCGAGTAGGCTTCGAGTTGTAGCGCGAAATAAATTTGTTTCTGGGGTCGGTTTTCTTGTTTCCGAGCGCCGAGGAAGCGTTCCACCGGCAGCGGATGACTGAATCCGCTTTCAGGGGTTCTCTTCACGCTTAAATTGTATGCCAACGGAGACAGGCTCATGGTAAAGAGGATTATTCTCGATGGGCTAGGTAAGCCCAAGGGACCCTACGTGCATGCGGTCGATGTTCGGGCCAAGAGGCTGCTCTTCGTAGCTGGAACCATTCCAACGGATGCAAAAGGGAGGATTGTGGGCGAGGGGGATATGCGGGCTCAGGCAAAGCAGGTCTACGAGAACATCCGTAGAGTCCTAAAGTCCCAGGGGTTGACGCCCGGGAACATAGTGAAGTCGACGGTCTATACAACAAATGTGGACGAGTTTAGAAAAGGCACTGAAAGACAGAAGTTCTATGCCGGCAAGTTCACTGCTGGCACACTAATAGAGGTCAAGCGGCTCGCCCTCAATGAAGTGATGGTTGAAGTTGAAGTCATCGCGGCCGCGGAGTAGGCGGTCGCGGCTCCCCTTCGAGGATATGGTTGTCATACTTCCCGTTCCTTGTGCTGATGGCTAGTTCAGTTTTCAGTCGGACTGTCCACAGGGTTATTTTTCAGGGTTTTCGACTCGAGATCCCTGTCGGCGGATTCACGGCAGAAATCCCCCTGGATAATCAACACGATGGCAGCTCCTAACCGCCTGCAGGCTGATATGAAAACTAATACCATCAATAGAGTTTCATCTATGGCTGTCGCTGCGGCGGCTGCTGGCTCGCTGGTTCAGGCTGCTTCGGGCTGGTGGGATGTCTTCTCCCATCGCTTGGAGTTTACTACATCAGATCCTTGGTGGAATCCTGCTCACTTAGGTCTCTATGCTGGTACCCTGATGCTGTTGCTGGGCTCATTCGCAGCTGACAGCAAGCAGCTCCATATGATGCGTGTGGTAAAGATTGGAGTATTCATGCAGCTGGTGGGAGGTGGGCTCAATGAGGCTGCTCACAATCTCCTTTTCTCAGAGACTCTTGACTTGGTGGCTCATGGCCTTTTCACGCTCGGGATGTTGGTCGCCGCCTTCTCGCTCTTTTCAGGGGTAGCGTTAATGGCTAGATCTGTTCTGCATCAAAGTTTACTCCTAGAACTGTCTCAGGGGGTCGCAGGTGTATCATTTTGGCTCACAGCCTCAGGCTCAGCTCTATATGTGCTTGGCTTTACACCTGCTATTGTTCTAGCTTTTCTTGCATTCATAGCTTCGATGGTCATCATCATGGGGCTGGAGAGCGCGCGTTTCTCAGGTTTTGCGACTATTAACTGGATCTTGTACTCGGCAATCGTCTTTATCATTCTGGTAGGCTACGTTCACGTTGAGCCATACCTGCCTTTAGGGATATTCGCACTAGTTTTACTTGAATTGATGCATAGATTATTGAAGCGGTTCCAGGGCAACATACGATACAAGGTCTTAAGCGGACTGATGATAGGCTTCCTCACCACTATTATTTACTATCCTCTGACTGACAGATATCTTGAGAGACTTTTGGTTTCAATGGATCTTACTATCTCCGCGGTCTTAGGTGGAATATCTGGCAGCTTACTGGTTGCATATGCGGCAAAGGTTTGGCCGGAAAACCAAGGTTTTGTTAACTCTTCTGGGTCCAGAAGGATAGGTTCAAGCGTCGGGGTCCAACAAGTTAACAGAGCCACACTTGGGCCCCAATCTACGTTTAGACACACATTTTCCCCTTTACATCGCTGGAAATATGAGAAAGGGTACCAAGTGTGTCTTCAGTCCGTGGAGGACAACAATCTGGATTGACTAGCTGCTTTACGGAAACTATATATCTTGTACCGGATATAGTCATGATAGATGCTGCTGCCGGAGGAAGTTGAAGCAAAGGCTACCATTCCAGCCCTAAGAGCCATGGTAGCCAAGAGGCTTCTACACAAATACGGGTTAACCCAGCAGCGAACAGCAAAGCTTCTAGGCGTGACTCAAGCAGCCATAAGCAATTACATGAGAGAGACACGTGGCGCAGCATACACATTGGAGTCTAACGTAACCGTAGCTGTGATGATGGACGATCTAGCGAAAAGCCTCTATGAAGGGGTGGACACCATTACTACCCTAATAAAGTTCCATGATGCGAGCCAATACATCAAGGGCAACAGGTTCATGTGTGATCTGCATCAAAAGCTGGAACCTGGGTTAGAGGTAGAGAAATGCCATATCTGCGACGCTCCAACCAACTAGCTGATTACAACAAGAACTCACGGTTTCTCCGTTTGTCTGCCTAAATCTCCCAGCCTGCCTAGGAATGTGCCGTCGAGGAGAAGGAGTTCAGCATTCTTCATATCTATGCTTCCAGGAGTGAATATAGGGCCCAAATATCCGCCTTGGGGTTCAGTGTTTACAGGGAAGCCTCCCAGCAGCGGATTGAAGGCTGGAAGCACGATCAAGGTTGAAGTTTTCGAATGGGCAAGGAGTTGCTTGGTTAGCACACTGCTCTTCTCATTGTTTGTCTTCATGTAGGCGGCCAATGCGGCTCCCGTATTCCATGTGGAGATGAGCCATACAGGTTCAACCAGTCTCAGGCCTGATTGGTCCCTGAACTCGAAGGTGAAGTGGTGGTGCCCCATTATCAGACAGTCACAGGAAAAAGCCTCGGGCTTAGGCCAAGCATG
>JACQRY010000073.1 GCA_016206275.1 Nitrososphaerota archaeon | reverse complement strand
CTACTAGACGAGATAATTACTCGTAGGCTTGTCGACGAAAAATTCCTTAGGCCCCTCTCCCACAGACCTGCTGCTAACTTGGTTCATAGGCCACCTGACCGCTCATATTCCGTAATTTCGATGGTGTGGGGTGCAACACAAGCATTCCCGATCCATGATCATTTGTCATGGGGGTTGATCGGGGTCTACCAGAACTCGATTAGAGAAGAGCGTTATGAAAGGCTTGATGACGGATCCAAAGAGGGCTACGCTGAG
Source organism: Nitrososphaerota archaeon (assembly GCA_016206275.1). Taxonomy (GTDB): domain Archaea; phylum Thermoproteota; class Nitrososphaeria; order Nitrososphaerales; family JACQRY01; genus JACQRY01. Next base: position 2,170 of record JACQRY010000073.1, on the reverse strand, counting down.
ATCAAGGAGACTGAGGTAACAGATTTTCAGGAGGGGCAGATCTTGGAGGAAGGTTTGGTCTTCGACGAGCTGCATCGGAACGATATTCACAGGATATTGAATCCTACGGGTAAGCCTTCGGTGAGCATTCATATTCTTGCCTCTGATCTTGGGATGAAGCGGAGGCATCAGTATGATCCTGTTAACAGGACGGTCAAGAAGTTTGTTTCTGGCTATGATGATCCTGATGGGAGGCTTGAGGGAAGAGTGGTGGCTGGAAACGATGCGAGTCAAATAATTGGTGCAGTGCCTCATGCTACTCTGGATACTAGGGGTCAAGTGTGCCCCTATCCGACCATACATACTGTAGCGAAGCTCGATGAGGTTGGGAAGGGGGAGATACTTGAGGTTTTGACTGACTCGGAGGACTCTGCTTACGATGAGATACCTGCTAAGCTGAAGTCTAAGGGATTAGAGTTTGTTGTGCTTGAGCTTCCAGCCGGGTTCTGGAAGGTTCGGGTTCGAAGCTAAGATAATGGATTGCCCTGATTTTTCTTGTAATCTGGTGTCGGGACAGTTTTTTCTCGCGGGTTTAGGATTCACTTACGGTGCAGCCGGTCATCCCTAGGCTTCTCAGCACCTCGTCAAACTTGGGAACGGTGTCTAAGGCTGACGTTTCGCCCACTGATGCCCACCTGTACTCCGTATGCTCTTCGTTCAGCTTTACGTCGCCTCTAGATGCTAAGAAAAGAAAAGTGTAGACCGATGTGACTGAACCCGGCTTAGGGTTAACTTCAAAGGGGCTTCCTTCTCTAAGCAACTCAACATTGCTCCGGGCCCAACCGAGCTCTTCTCCAATCTCCCTATATGCAGTGTCAACAGGCTTTTCTCCAGCATCGATTTCACCTGCTACTACGCTCCATAACCCCGGGTTAGTTCTGACGTTCGTGCCTCTCTTCAACATCAGGATCTTGCCTTCGAACATCAGGACGCAGCTGACAGCCCTAAACCTCCGCATCGCCATTAGCCCAACATCAACTGATCAAGGACGAGCCTAATACAATAATAATTCTGTTGCTATGTCTGTCTAAGGTCTGATGATGGTCCCATCTATTGCTAATCTTGGTTTCTATGTGTTGTCGGCACGTGTACACCTGTCTGGCAGCCTAGCGTCATCTAGGTCTCGGCGGGGTATTTTCGGTGCCTGTGGATTATTTCCCCCGTATTGTGTCGGATATGTAGGTGAACTACTTCTATTCGCTCTTGCGTGGAGAGCTTTGAGGTTTCGGCTATTATGCTGAGTCTATCTGTTCTAAAGAAGAGGGCCACGGGTCTTATGCTGATTCTGTAGACCCTGTCATTTTCCGTGTCTTGAACGTCGATGGTATCGCCATGCTCTCCCCTGCTAATATAGTTAGTAGTAATGGTGTTTGAATGCTATCATTGTTATAATATTTATAAATGAGAGTTACGGCGTTAGTAGTGTAAGCAGGATGCCCCTCCTCCTTGTGAAGATGCCCAAAAACTGGAGAAAGGTCAATGTGAGCCGCTTCATCACCAAGCACCAGATCAAAAAGATCGACACAAGCCTAGTCCTAGAAGTCCCTGAGAACCAGATCAAACGTGTGACGGAAGTCTTGACGAAGAACCAGTGTGAAATCACCGTAGCCCACCTAGAGCCGGAGGAAAGGAGAATCGCTGAGCACCTACTAGATCTTTGTCAACAGATTAGGGCCGGAAAAGAAAAACCTAAAGCTATGAAGATGTTCACCGACACGGTTCTCAAAAAGCATCCTAAACTCTCTGACGATACCATGAACCTTATTCACCTAGCCATAGAATTTGTGGAAGAGCCTGTGATCACCGGTCTCTTCGAACTGGAAGAGGAAGCAAGGGAACTCCTCAACAAGCTATGACTCCCTCTTTTAGCATCCCACCCCTATGATGTGCGTAGGCTCGTATATGTGCTGGCAATGCACGAGAACCCAATCTTCATTTGGCATTATGAACAGCTGCCCGTCAACACGCAGATCAGAGACCAATACTGCTGAAACAGGGATTCGATAATAATCTGGCTCTTCGTCAGAACTGCAGTAACGCTTCACATCTTCACGCGTCGACAGCCACAGAGCGATCGCGTTCTTTTCAAACTCTGTTTCCACGACACTAATGGCTTCGGAAAGGCTTGGCT
>JACQRY010000084.1 GCA_016206275.1 Nitrososphaerota archaeon | reverse complement strand
CTCTTGGACCTGATGATGCTTCGGGATTCTCTCTCGGATTTGAATGCGGATGTCGAGGGGCATTATAAGGATGTTACCGCAACGGAAGCCCTTGTCGCAGCCAACCAGAAGGTTTCTACCTTGATAGATGAAGCGGGAAGTCTTGACCTTGTCTTTACAGATACCTGGCAGATGGTCGTTGATTATCTGGAATTAGAGGGGCATGCGGTACGGCAGATTTCCGTAACCGATTTGCCCAGTCTTCGAAATGCCATTTTGGAAGTGGAAAATCTCCTGCCAGAGAACGCTACACGTCCCTTGCTACTCGCAAAAGACCTTCTCACCTTCGTTGACAAAGAAATTCAGGAACAGAAGAAAAGAGAAGAGGCTCTTGAGAGATCGCGAACCTCGATGGTTCGTTTAGAGAATGAAATAATTCCAGAGGCAAGAACCCATCGCGACCGACTCGCTAAAGACTTGGATGTCTTCAAACGGTTCCTTCGTCGCACGCTCCCATTGAGTGCTGAAGCGCTCAATGAACGCTACACGGCTATCCTGACAAAGCAGGAAGAGATCTTGGCCAAGAAGAAAGAGGCGCTCAGCAGACTTGAAATAGATCTTGGGCGCCTTGAGGAGGGAAAGGTAAAACTATCGGAACAGAAAGGCGAATCCCCTACAGTTCAGGAGGTTGTCGGTCGGGTTGAACAAGGGCTTGGGGATGTCCGTGAAGAAACGTCCAGGTTTATCATTCTGTCTACGCAGGAAGGCCGCCGTGCTTTTGATGAGAAACGATATGAAGAAGCCAAGCAATCCTTCAATAAAGCCATTGCCCTTGAACCATTCCATCATACAAAAGCCTATTTGGAAGATCTCCTCAAACAGGTCCGATCGGGAAAACGTGTCACCGACTCAACGACTACTGAAGAGATCGTAACCACTCTTGAAAGCCGAATCGAGACTGCGAAAAAAGTAGAAGAAGCCCTTGGGGACGCAAAAGAATATTGGTTAAAGACAGATGAGAAACTGAAGAAATTCGGTCTCTCAGTGGGTGTGATTACGGCGGATAAAACCACTTTAGCACAAGCAGATCATTTCCTTGCTGTCGCCATCGGTTCCCTCGGGGTCCTGCGGGATGAACAGTTGAAGAAATTGGGAGTGGAGAGTGTCGAAGAGGGCTACTGGCATCTGCAGCCAGGTCAAATCGCGCCTGATGCACTTAAACGGGCCGAGGCCTTCCAAGAGCTCGTCAACAAGCTTTTCGAACTTAGAGTGAGACTGAGTGAAACCAAAACAGGAGAGGATCTTTCACCTTTACTCCTCGAAGCCGAAAAACAACTTGATTCGGCGTATCGGTCCGTCAATAAATTCTCACTGCGAGTCACTGGACTCAACCTTGCCCTTTCCTTCTTTCGCGCTAAGATAGGGGGTTTTGGTCTGATTCCCATATTCAATTTCTCCATTCCGGACTCCAAAGCACCGATCAAGACGCAGCTCAAAGAGTTAACCCTCGGAGCGGATGAAGTCAGGATGGCTGCCGAAAGTAGAGCCTATGAACGTTCCCTTGAGAAGGAATCAAGGCAATTGGTTAATGCACTCCTTGTAGAATTCTCAGAAGAAAAAGAAACTGCCCAACGGTTGTTCACGGTTGAACAAGAGCTCCGTGCCACACAAAATATCCTCGTGGAGCGGAGCGCGGAGGTTCGCGCAGGAAGAGCGCTCCTCGATGCTTTAAAGACGAGTCCATTCCCCATTGTTGTTCCTAAAGAAAAAGCCGGAGAAAGCGCGGAGGCTGCAAAAGAAGAGAAAGAAAGGACCCGGGAGGCACTTCAAGCGGTGACCCGTGCCATCCAGCATGCCGATTCCTCTTATGTGATCAATGCACGAGACATCGCTCGTCGGGAAAGACAGATCGCAGACGACAACGCCGCAGTCGATTCCTCGGCCGCTTCCTTAGATACGTTAGGACTGGATCTTTATCATCGTGTTGCCGCAACCCTTGAGGCCTATGAACAGATGGCCCGGGCAGAAAAAGGATACAAGGAGACAGGACGTTGGCATGTAAATACACCTTTCCATCTTTTAGCCCATCCCAAAGAACTCCTTGATCTCAAAACGATTGGGCAACTTGGGATCGCCTTCTTCATCGGCCGTGAAGAGATTCCGGGTGGAAAAGGTGCTATGGAAACAGTCATTACACCTTGGGCCTACCCAGATCACCCCTTAACCTCTTTGGCGTCTGGTCTTTTCTCCGTCAGCAGCCCGGATCGCGAATTGACAGTTGGTGCAGGAGCAGCTTCTTTACCAGCATATAAAGAGCAACTCAAGGATTATGAAGCAGGTCTCAGAAAAGAGAAACCGACCTATCCGGCCGGACTCGGTCTCAACTTTAAATTCGGTGGAGAAGACAAGAAATTACTTGCCAAAAAATATCTTACCTCAAAGGAGGTCGCCTACATTATCGCTCGCGTGATGACAAACGCATATGCCAAAGAACTCCTCGGAGGAGTTGAAACTCTTACCCGTAGGCAGACTGACCTCTTTAAGGCGGAAGAGGATCTATCCCGTCGGAAAGAAGAGCAGAAACAACTTGGAGACTTTATCACAACACTGAGGGCCGATTCCACAAAAGCCGCACAAAGGCTCACGGCAGAAAGAGATTCAGTCACCCATAAGGGACCTCCGAGCGGTTTTGTCCCTGCAGAAAAAGGAATCTTGACACCGTCCAAAGCGCCTTCTAAACCAGAGATCGTCAAGACCACACCACTCGACTTTTATAACGACTTCATTCGCAAGACCCTCTGGGGAGGCCTCGTTTTCCTGACACTCTTCCTTTTCAAACAACTGATCTCAGAGTATGTGGTGAGACTGCGATTGAACTTGAAAAAACCAGTGATGAGAGGTAAGCAGATCGCGCAAAGGAAGAAAGTAGAAGAGCAGGACAAAAAATATGCCTCTGACGGGGGTCGAAGAACGGGTTTGAATAATTTGCAGAGAGTAATGAATCCTGATGACTATTCAACTATCATTGCATCTCTTGAAAAATTCAGCCTAGAGGATAGAGTAAAAATATTAGATAAGACGTACGATCTACTCGTATCGATTAAGAAAAAAGAATTTAGTGTAGATACTTGGGATGAACGGGCAGAAAGCTCCCTTATCGTCGGTATTATATTGTTGCTATCGACAGCGACTGGGGCCATTTCAGGATGGATATATTCTCCAGGGTTCATTGAATCATTCATAAAATGGATGTCTCCTTTTGAAGGACTGCCAATTCATTCGTCTGAACTTGAAAAACTGTTTGGCCGTGCACTCACTGCCATTTTTGGTGGTTTCCTATCATTCCTAATCAGTTATTATGTTAACATCCCCCTCTCAATGATTCTAACCCATTCTAGGTATCTTAAGAAGAAAAATTTAGAATTCGATCGGGAATTGTCAAAAAGGATATCTTACTTTATTACAACACTCTCTCAAGTTTCATCGAACGCCGATGTTCTTGTTCAAAAGATTAATTCAAATACTTTAGAACTCCTTGAATATTCCACCCCTCTCGTATCTCGGTTATCTAGGGATGGTGTGGAATCTATACACAATCTTTCTATTTTGTTGGATTACCCCGGTTCCCTTGATTTTCTAAAAGATGTTGTCAGGGATGCAGAGGTATTTATCGGGAAAGGGGGGGATTTTGGAGAATTTATAAGACTTGTTTCTGTGTTTGACCCCGATAAATATATTCTAAGTAAATTAATTGGGAACATTCGAACAACGGTACCTTCTGTCACATCAAGACTCACGTTCCTGAGGACTATGGTGGGTGTATGGATTTCAAAGCCACAGACAGTGAGAGAATATTCTCGAAGGGCGTATCCTGTATTCGGGAAGGGAATAGAGCTACCTGAACTATTTGGTATCGTGGCGGAGTTCTCAAATGATGGAAAAAAGTTAGAAAAAGCCATTTCTTACTTAATTGATTTCCCGATACTTCCACGAATTACCTTAGAAAGATTCATTAATCGCGTTTCATGGGAGGGACTTATTTCATTTCCCAAGGTTCAGTTGGATCAAATACTTTTAGACACCGAGTTGGAAAGGTTGCGATTAGAACTTGAAAAGCGAAAATTATACCTTCAGCACACCCCAGAAATAATCGATGCAGTAATAGGATATGAAGAATCCACTTCCTCACCAGCCGACCCTATGATGAGAGGTGACGCAATCTGGGGTAAGGGACGAAATCCGGAGTATACACGGCTTCAAGATGAAATGTATCAGGTAGAAACTAGAATTGCTCGGCTGACTAAAGAAGGATTTGAAACGGCCCCCGACGGGGGTGCCACGCAGATTCGAGAGAAAAAAGCGGACGAATTCGCGCAAGATGGTGGGAATAGAATTGTCCAAGGATTCAAAGGGGCCTTCCAGAAGACGTTGGGTCTCCCCGAAGCGACAGCACACAATCGCACATTAAGTGACCTTGAACAACGGGCACTTGACGAAATCATGAGGCTGCATCGCATCTCTTCCCTTGGAGAGTTGGTGGAAAGAATATCCACCGAAGGGAGAGAGAAAATATTCAATTTCCAGATCCTAAAACGCGTCGAGGAGAAAACGGTGGACAGCCTTAAGAAATCCTATGAGGTACCTTTGATAAGAGACTTGGCAAGAAAAATGTCCACTGAAGAACTTCATAGAGAAATTGCGCGTTTGCAGCCAGATTATGATCAAGGCAAGATGACCGAAAAAATAATGAGGGCCTACGGAGTTTCTTCTACGGAAAAATTAATCAATGCACTGGCTCGTGAAGAAGCCTCGAGAGTCGTCAATATCCCAATCCTGAAGGATTACCTCCGCCAGGCAGACTACTGGTTCTCCTTAGATGAAGGGGCCTATTTCACAGGTTCTCTGAATAAATTTGTGGATGACCTGGACAAAGACCCTGTGACAGATACCATTGTACCAGCGCTTATCATCGAT
>JACQRY010000095.1 GCA_016206275.1 Nitrososphaerota archaeon | reverse complement strand
GAACAACGTGATCCAGAGAGTCGATGGTATAACTTCTGGAGTCTCAACCGGAGTCCAGAACGCACAGACAGCAATAGTAAAGGCAGTCAACGATGGATTCAGTGGAGTCACTACTACGTTGAACGGAGTACAGGCAGATGTTAGGAGCAGCGCGGCAGGAACTGCCCAGTCATCAACATTCGTGTTGGTGATAGCAGGATTGGCTGCACTGAGCGTAGTGCTCCAGATAGCCATACTCGCAAGGAAGCGCGCATAGCGCTTTTCCTTCCCTTTTTCTTTTCTAACTTCTACGGCAGAGTTATCTCTGCATTTTATTACCTAAATCGGCCTCCATAGCGGAGAGAAGGCTTGCCAGAATCTAGAACCAATGACCAAATCAGAATCGTCCGTGCCGGCGCTATCCAGTTCTTCAGCCAGATATTTGGACTAGTTACTGGGCTTGCATTTACTACGCTGATAATCCGTAATATTTCGCTAGGCGATTTTGGCGTTTGGCAACTCGTTGGATCACTGGCTGGCACTGCACTTTTTCCGTCTGCTGTTATCGCCATGTGGAGTATCAGGGGAGCTGCGAGGGGGGAACCCGTTGGTAGAACATCCCTTATCGCAGGCCTTTTCACGACTCCAATAAGCGGGATGCTTCTTTGGATACTTTTTGCCGCGGTAGGAACAAGAATTGAGAATATCCTGCTTGTATTTGCTTCAGCGTTTGTCTATCTTTCAGCATTGGTTCTGTTCGAATCTATGAAGGGTGTCGTCCAAGGATCTCGGCCTTCCATAATGGGCTACTCGGCCTTACCTTTCGAGCTCGTCAAACTAGTGTTGGCTTACTATCTCGTTGTTGTAGCTAGGTGGGGGTTGCAGGGCGTAATCCTCGCCGTGGCCGCAGCCTACCTAGTTCAAGACATCTTGCTCCTGTACGCAATGAAGGCGCACTTGCGTACCAGGTTCGATTTCCGGCGGGTTGTGTCCTGGGCCAGAGCGTCGTGGGTGCCAGCTTTGCAAGTGATATACGTTAGGATATGGCTTGCTGACTCGATAGTGGTCGGGATCCTAACTGGACTCATCGAACCTATAGGCCTTATGCAAGCCGCGAGAGTCTTCATGGCGGTAATTGCATACAGCGAAGTATTCCCCAAGATACTCTATTCAAAGCTCATTCGGGATAGAAAATCGGCGGATATTTCGGTGGCGTCACGCATGCAGGCACTTCTAGGAATACCGATGGCTATAGGGGCATTCGTACTAGCAGAAGATCTACTGGCAATATTCGGTTCCTCCTACCTTCCAGCCGCAACAGTACTCCGATTTCTGGCTCTATTAGCACTAATAGAAGGCTTTGAGCATCTAATGAGCCTCTCATTGCAGGGTGCAGACACGCATGACTTCCATGGAACTTCCTTCTCGAACCTCAGGTCGAGCTGGTTGGTGAAACTCCCCCTACTCGAACTGATCAAATCTGGTGTATACTATGTGGTGCTAGTCTTCGGTCTACTCACATTTGGGAAAAATCAGGTACCCGATACTATTATTACTGTTTGGGCATTCTCTTACGGAATCTCCGTCGTCCCATTTACGCTTGTTAAAGCCTACTTCGCACGAAGGCTCATACCCCACTCTATCCCTATCAAGGAAATAGCCTTGTATTCAGCTGCAGGCGTCGTAATGGGAATGATACTCTATTTGGGCAAAAGAGCTACGCCCTCCGCCACAATAGGTACTATCGATGCAATTCTTCAAGTGGGTATGCAAGTACTGGGCGGTGCCGCGTTATATTTCATATTGGTGTTTTTGCTCGACTCGTATTCTAGGAGATCTGTTAAGGCCTTGCTCCAGAGTCTACGTGGCAGATAGAATTGGGATAGGGCCTGACGAGCTTCCTGCTCTTAGAGGGAGTTGCCCGATCAGTGGTGTTGCTACTGGTGGAACATAATAGGCCATATGATTCTTATCTGTGATGGACTTATCCATTCAAGATTGCTTGGCATAGCGGTTTATTCTTAAGACTAGTATCTTGTTCCTAATAGAACGGAGCTACGAGGATTTCCAACGTGAGTTTCTCGCATGTCATCATGTCAATTCCGATTAAAGTCATCGCTCAATCGATTGACATCTTTATATGTAAATAATGGTTCACTTCAGACTCGTCAATGACATTTTTTCGAAGACCTCGTTAACCATCGAATAACTGCCTGGGTAAGGAGCTCCAGTACTGCGCAGAACGTCCCAGTTTCTGATGAAGGGCGGATTACAGAAAGTCCTCTACGTGTGATTGATGCGGGAATGGGTTATGGAGAGTGGGGCTATGCCATTAGGTGTAAATTCCCAGATGTTAATTTTGATATTAGAGGGTTCGAATCATATGATCCCGCAATAAAGTTTGCCAAGAATTTAGGGTCTGCGTATAGCCGCATTTTGGAGATAGATTTGGCAACAGAGCAATTACCGCTTCCTGATAAATGGGCCGACTTCGCTCTATGCCTTGGTGTTCTGGCTCACCTAACAAAAGATGGGGGCTTGCACTTGATTAAAGAATTGGAAAGAACTTCTAGACATATACTGATAACTGCCCCTACCTCGCTCTACCAACATGAGGGTGCCTGTAATAGTGCTCATATAGAAAGCTTAAGGCACAAATCTAGCTGGAGTGTGGGGGATTTTACCAGGCTTGGGTTCGAGATAAGGGGCTTCGGACTACGTGGAAGATCCCATACGACAACATATTTTGATTATGTACTTAGCCCATTCGTATACCGCATACCATGGCTTGCAGGGGGAATTCTTGCGTGGAAATGAGCTGGACAACGTCATTTCTGACGTATGAACTCTTGCCCTTCCTCGCTTAAAATAGTCGACACCAGACCCTGTTGAAATCGAATCCTATCTGACATAACATAGGCCTCAAACATATTACCTAGGACGGATTTGTATACCATTGCATCTATATAATTGAACCTGATCAAGGTGATATGTAAGTTTATTACGGCCAACGCAAAACCATGAACACCGGAAAGAGAGATTTCAAATAGACTTAGAGTACATAATGGAGATATAATACCTAATCGTCTAT
>JACQRY010000080.1 GCA_016206275.1 Nitrososphaerota archaeon | reverse complement strand
GCATATGAGATGGGGCTGATCGTTTCTTGGGTTGGTGCTACCTCGCTGAGTACATCCTTGGGTAATTCTTTGAGCGCTTCCTTGAGGACGTCCTTTGGAGCTTCCTTTATCGTTTCCTTTGTAATCACTTGAGGTTCTGGAAGCTTATCTGGAAGACCAAAGACCATTAGACCTCCTGCGATACTGACAATTCCTGGTCCGGTTACTATGGATCCGGTGCCTCCAAATATTTGGACCATCCTCATCTTCCCAACGGCCGTTGCACCGACCGTGGGCGGGTACAATATCGCTGCTCCCAATAATCTAGTCCAAAGATCCTTTCCTGTCGCTGCATCCATGCAACGCACAATCCCGTCACTTGCTCCCCCACAGACCATGCCTCCAGTGACTATGGGACCTCCACGAGAGGCTGCCCATTCACCCTTGGTAGATTCCTTCTTCCACTTGACCTCACCAGTGTTCAGGTCCATGGCAACTAGTTCACCGATGACAGGATACTGGGTACGCAATGCAGGATCATTTACATTATAGTCGCCTTTGGGAAAGTATGGTGGTACGGGTAAAATGTCAGTTGAAACTATGTTGTACCTGTCCGCCATTGTGAGACTGTAGAAGAATATAGCGTTGGTCTTGGGGTCATATGCGACAAAGCCACCGTTTCCACGAAATGAAGGATCAAAGTCCTTGGTCTTTGGATACTGGTACCACGGTTTCTTCATGTCGCACTCATTGCCCATATTCTCGCATGTATCGGGGACCTTTCTTGGATTGGCTCCTGTTGCCTTCCTCTCCCATCTATCATAGGAGTAAACGATCTTACCTGTATCAGCGTCAAGAACTAATGGGAGTCCTATCCCTCTACCTGTTTGCACTACAAGATCCTTCTTCTCTCCCTTGACTGTGGCACCCTTTATGAGCAGAGTACCTTCCTTCATCTCATTATTAGGTCCTAGACTATGGGGGGTCCACTGGTAATACCACTTCAGCTCCCCCGTCATCGCATCCAGAGCCACTACTGAGTTGGTATACAGAGTCGGGCCTGGCCTAAAGGTCGCATTTCCGGTAAAGTAGGGATCCGTTGTTCCTAAGTAAACAACTCCCTTCTCCTCGTCTACAGCTGTATGACCCCATGGACCTCCTGCTCCATTGAGGTCACATCTAGTTCCCCAGTCACCTACCGCCAGAGCAGGATTAATGTTGCCCTTTCTTGCATCATTCGCTTGTTTTGGTTCCCATTTACAGTCTGGTGCAGGCGGGTTTACGTACCATCTCCATAGAAGTTTTCCGGTACTAGCATCGTACCCCGCCACGAAACTTCTTGGAATGAAGTCAATGGGTGTTACCGGAACTATCAGGACATTTCCTTTCTTGTACAGAGAGGGCGCGTATTCTATGGCCATGGCATACCTATCGCTCTCTGGATATCTCGTACCCGGGACATCCTTCTGGATGTCACCTATACGGAGCACTTCTTTGCCTGTCAGAGGATCGAGTACTACAACATCACCCCATCCGTTGATATTGGCAGGGACATAGAGTTTCCCGTCAAGGTAACTGATTGTATGCATATGCCTTGGACCTAAGCCAGGTGGAAGGTTGTTCTCGCGGATTGATCTCCAGATCTCCTTTCCAGTGTCAAGATCAAATGCAATTATGTCCCCGGCCATATCTGCTACATAGACAATGCCGTTTACTATCAAAGGCATGGTTGCGAACCCCTGGCTTATGGGCCCAGGACCTCGGCAATTGGGGACGTTTCCAACGAATCGACGTCCCGCGCAAGCTCCGGATGCAGTACCGGACAAACCCGACAGGGATATAGGAAATGGATACACCCATTTCAGCTCAAGTAGTTGGGCATTATCCTTAGTTATCTGTGTCTGAGGGCTAAAGTTACTGCCATGCTCATCATACCAGGCCCACTCCCAGTTTGCACCAGGAACCTTTTGTTGGGCAGATGCACGGGGAATAGCCGGAGTAGCTACGAACATTGCGCTTGAAACGAGTATTCCTATTACAGAAACCGATAACAACAGCCATCTGTTATTAATCATCGAGCGAGTCAGCCTATTCCCAGTATATAAATCCCTAACATGTTCGGGTATTTCTTCGTCAACTGTCGAATAAAACAATATTGAGACGTTTACTTCTGTGCAG
>JACQRY010000078.1 GCA_016206275.1 Nitrososphaerota archaeon | reverse complement strand
GACAGATTACTTGGATCTCTATCAGCTGCACAACCCGCCTGAAGACGTGTTGAGAAAAGGAGACGTCTTCAATGCACTAGATGATCTTAAGACGGCAGGTAAAATCAGGTTCTACGGCGTCTCCGTGACAACGCCATCAGAAGGAGTTCTGGCCCTTAACTATGACGGCGTCAGCTCCATTCAAGTAGTCTACAACATGCTTGAGCAGGGAGCGACCAAGGCTCTTTTCCCTGAGGCGCAGAGGCGGAATGCTGCGATAATTGCCAGGGTGCCTCTTGCAACCGGGTTCCTTTCGGGCAAATACACTGTCGACTCTGTCTTCTCGGACAATGATAGAAGGAAAACTTGGGGATATGAAACAAGAGCGGAATACATAAGCAAAGTTGAGAAACTACGTTTCGTCTCAAACAGCAGTAGATCTATGGCTCAGGCCGCCTTAAGCTTTGTCTTGACCAATAAGGTTGTTTCCACTGTTATCCCGGGTTGCAAGAATGTTAAGCAGGTTGAAGAGAATGTTGCCGCGTCGAGGGTGGAATCGTTGAGCGACGGAGAGCTGGCTAAGGTTCAAGACCTGTACGCTAGGAGTTTCAACTAGTCTTCAGCGAATTCTTGACTTCATTTGCAGCCAGAGCCATGCTTCTGAGCTTTTCGTAGCAGCTTTTTCTGGGCACAACTTCAGCATCCCATGTAGGTGCGAAGCCGCAGTCACCGTTCAGCCAAAGCCTTTCAGGCTCAACAAAGCGAAGAACCCTCTCAATCCTCTTCCTAACTACTCTCACCGGCTCCACGTCAGGGGTCTTAACGTCAAGGACACCCGCTCCAATCTCCCTCATGCTAGGATACTCCTTGAATACCTCCACGTCATCTTCATGCCTAGCTGAAGCCAGCTCCAAAACAAGCTGATCAACTTTCAACTTAAGAAGCCATGGATAGATACGAGCTAAGGGTCCATCAGCCCTATGTGTACCCTTAATGTTACCCCAGCAGGCATGGAGCCCAATCTTTACATTCACCCCCGCGGAAGAAATAACCTTGTTGATCAAGTCGACCGACTTCTCCACTTCTGCAGCTGCGCTCTCCCTTGGGATCTCATCGTCAGCATAAGTCGTCAGCTCAGGTGAGTCGATCTGAATGAAATCAGCTCCTGCCACAGCAATAGCCTTAATCTCACCTGCGCTCAACCGTATCAGATCGTCGATGAAACTATCTTCAGTGGGATAAGTAGTGCTAGGCTTCCACAGTCGTCTCAAAACCAAGCTTGGTGAAGCAACGGTTACCTTCACTTTTCTCTTGGTATGCTCTTTAAGAAACCTGCAGTCTCTAGCTGACAAAGGCTCTCCAACCCAATCAACCTTATTGACTATGACGGGTCTCTGAGCCATCGACTTATGTCTCCAATCCACCTGCTCAAAGATGCTTGTCGGTTGGGCAGTTTCTGGCGTCCTTCGACCAAATCCTGTACACGCTTCGGCAAGATAGACGTAGAAACCGGTTCGACCCTGCTCACCATCCGTAACCATATCAATCCCTGAATCCTCCATTTCTTTAATTGTGAGCAGCTTAGCCATCTCTCTCAGCTCCTCTAGATCTGAGGTTGCTATGACGCCCTTACGGTGGTCTTGTGTGGCGTTGACGAGCCAGCGTGGTCTGGTGTAGCTTCCGACAACCGTTGTAGTTAGCACACCCTTCAACGATGTCTTACCAATCTTAATCTTTTCCATACTGCCGAGTTCAAAATTATCTACAATTAGAAAACTGATCAAAAGTTACATTCTTCCCAGAATCCTTTATCACCTCCTCGACAAAGACACTTTTTTCATTAGGAAAAATTTTATACCTGAATTCGAAGACGTGCATCAGACTCCTTTTGACAGAGCTTGAACAAGTCTTACCCACTTCGAAAGCAGTTCACCCATCGATCAGCATGCTGAAACAGATACATAAGAAGAGCCTCGAAGACCCTGAAGGCTTCTGGCGCAACGTAGCCAATGAACTCTATTGGGCGGAGAAAAACGGCCCCATCTTCAAGCCTACAGATGCCCCCCCTTACGGTAAATGGTTCCAGAACTGGAAGACCAACATCTCCTACAATGCCCTTGACAGACATGTGAAGACTTGGAGAAGGAACACCGTTGCCTTCTACTGGGAGACCGAGAACGGAGAGAAAAGAACCGTAACATACAACGACCTCTACAACGAGGTCAACCGATTCGCCTCAGCCCTCAGCAAAGCCGGTATCAAGAAAGGCGACCGCATAACCATGTACATGCCCATGGTGCCCGAGCTCCCAATCTCCTTGCTCGGCACACTTAGGATCGGAGCAATACACTCAGTCATCTTCTCAGGCTTCACCGCCCAAGCCATACAGGACAGGCTGAAAGACTCCGAATCCAAAATAGTAGTAACATCGGACATAGGCTATAGAAGAGGCAAAGCCTTAGAGCTTAAACCAGCGGTAGACGAAGCAGTGAAAAACAGTCCTTCAGTGGAGAAAGTCATTGTCCTCAAAAGAAGCAGCAATGCAACAAACATGGTTAAGGGAAGAGACATCTCGTACCACGACTTCATCGCAACAGGCGACAAATACATTGAACCCGAATGGGTGGAAGGCACGCACCCAAGCTACATCCTCTACACTTCAGGAACAACAGGGAAACCCAAAGGAGCAACACACAGCACCGGCGGCTACATGACTTGGGTATATTACACTCAGAAAGTCGTCTTCGACGTTAAAGATGAAGATCTGTTTTGGTGCACCGCAGACATCGGTTGGGTTACCGGCCACTCCTACATCGCCTATGGGCCACTGCTCACCGGCATAACCAGCCTCATGTATGAAGGCACACCAGACTATCCTGCACCAGACAAATGGTGGGAACTCATCGAAAGATACGGCGTCAATATCCTATACACGACGCCCACGGCAATAAGGATGCACATGAAGTTCGGCGAACAATGGGCACAAAAACATGATCTATCAAGCCTCAACCTTCTCGGCACCGTCGGTGAACCCATCAACCCTGAGGCATGGAAATGGTACTTCAAGAACATCGGGCGAGAAACAATACCTATTGTCGACACGTGGTGGCAGACTGAGACTGGAGGCATCTTGATCACTCCGCAGCCAGGTTTGGCACTGGTGCCCTTGAAACCTGGGTCAGCGACTCTGCCATTGCCGGGAGTTGAACCAGATGTGTTCAGTGAGGAGGGGAAGCCTGCGAAGCCTAACGAGAGGGGTTATCTTGTGATCAAGAGGCCGTGGCCGGGTCAATTCATGACCCTGTGGATGGATGAGGAGCGATTTACCAGCGTCTACTTTACGCGTTTTCCAGGAATATATTATGCAGGAGACTACTCGATGAAAGACGATGACGGATACTTCTGGCTTCTCGGCAGGGCGGATGAGGTATTGAAGGTGGCTGGTCACAGAATAGGGACGATTGAGCTGGAGGATGCTTTGATCTCGCACTCAGCCGTAGCTGAGTCAGCCGTCATCGGGAAACCTGATCCCGTGAAGATGCAGGTGCCCATAGCGTTTGTCATCCTGAGGCCGGGACACAAACCCTCTCCCCAGCTAAGAGACGAATTAGCGGGTCATGTCAGGAAGACCATTGGCCCCATCGCGGTGCCTGAAATGATCTATTTTGTGGAGAAGCTTCCGAAGACTAGGAGCGGCAAGATCATGCGGAGAGTTATAGGAGCCGTAGTTCAAGAGAAACCCATAGGGGACGTGACAACATTAGAAGATGCTACAAGCGTGGAGGAAGCTACCAAAGCCTACGCGGATCTCAAGGCAGCGATGCGTGGTTCCGTGAAATCGAAGTAGCATCTGCAACCCAGACATGTCTATTCTCTCGGACCGCGACATAGTGAAGAGAATCTCTTCTGGAAAACTTTCAATAGAGCCGTTTGAAGAGAAAAATCTGACTCCCAACGGCTACGATCTCTGCATAGGGGAACTATATTTGTCAGGAAAGACCTACAAAGAGGGAGCGCTATCTATTGCATCGCAAACGTGGTTCGCGATGGCCACCAGAGAGAAAGTGAAGATGAGT
>JACQRY010000068.1 GCA_016206275.1 Nitrososphaerota archaeon | reverse complement strand
TAAATCTCATGATTACTATTCATATTGCTTGTGAAGCAGCAATCCGAAGTTGTGTTATAGACGCGTAATCCATGCTGAAAGAGCCTAATACGCAGTTATGCTGCAAGGTTAAGATGACTATTTAGGATATGGATTTTCCCTATTGGACTCTAGCCGCTAGCCCATCGAATCCTGTATCGAAGCTGAGGAGCAGGTTGATCCTTGACTCCTTAAGCTGCGCAAGAATCGTATGATCCGTGAAGCTAAGCTCCCCGTATCTTCCTGACTTGAGGCTCGACCAAGACTCCGCGAAGACTCTCTCGTCCACCCTGATCAGTGTTGCTACCGGGGGAACCGCCTCTTCCCTTGAACCCAAGATAATCTTACCCACCTTGACCGCCAGATCAATCCTACCCGTACGTACCAAAGTGGTTGTAATCGCCTCGTCAAAGACATAATCCGAAGTGTACGGAACACCGAATTCACCTTTTCTCACCCGATCCGAAAGATCCTTTGCATGCACATGATCACGATCCCTCCTGTTGGCGAACGCAATGAAGATGTTGGAGTCTATGAATATGCTCGTTTGATCGTCACCTTTTTAGTTCTTGTCCCATACAGCAACCTATCCACATCCTTCCAACTTGTCTCGACCCCCCAGTCCTCCACTAGCGACTGTACGCGCCCATACTCCTCATCCGATAAAGGCACACTCGCCTTGACAAGCTTCTCAACAAACTCGTCACCCTTCTTCAATGCCTCACTGATTAGCCTCGAAAGCAGTTCCTGCTGAGTCATCTTTTCACCGCCTTTCAAGGTGACCGTGGCCTGAAGCTTCTCCAACCTCTTCTTGTCCTCTTCACTCAGTTTTACAGAGGTAGACATGGCCCATCCACCTTACTGGTAGAAGACTACTCTGAATAAACTTTTCTACCGCCGCCACAAAAATTCCCCAATCATCCTGACAACGATGCACCGAAACCGACAATTCACTGAAAAGAGGGTTGAACTCAATCAACACCATTCAATTCTTTCTGAACTCCCACATTAAGTCTGCTTTACGCAGGAGCGTGTCCACCAGTAGACCATGAGGAGGCCCAGCGTCCCAGTCGTCCACAGTTTCCCCGATGAGCCAGTGAAACCCTCTCTGCAAAGACTCTAGAAAACTACACTAGACCTTCTCATTCCTCTTTGTATTGTCTATAGACTACACCCCACACCAGCGCAAGCAACAACCGTACCTCAGACACTCTAAAGCCATGCAGACCAGTGAGCTGCACACAAGCTCCAAAGGCTAAACACACTCTTTAGTAGCTACTTCAACCATCGCCCTACCCGGGGAATATTGAGGGAAGCCGCTACCTTCAACGGGATAACCGTAAAGCTCACAGCAGAAAGATGGGAACATATCCTCTTACGCCACCCCTAAATGGAAAACAAAGAACCCTAAGTCATAGAGACAGTAGCCAAACCCGACGAAGCCTACGAGGATCCAGAAGGCGCCATCCACCTACTAAAGAAGACTCCGAAAGGAATAAGCGACTACCTCGCAGTCATATACGTGAAGACAAACAAGGAAGGATATATAGCAACAGCATACCCCATAAGCACCAAAAGAAAGAAGAGAAGATACAAATGGTTCAAAAAACTAAAACCCTCCTAGAAATAGACTTAAAGAAAATCCTCAGAAAAACCGCGAAAAAGTACGCCCTCAAACTCCCCGACAAAGTAGTCATGGTCGACTATGGCGACGATGTGGGAGACCTGTTCATAAAATTCAGACACGTAGGAATCAAAGAAGGAGAGCCCACAAGAGACGGAAAAGCAATAATCCACTATGGTGAAGACGGGGAGATCGCCGCATTAGAGATAAGAAGCATAGCCACCCTGCAAGACACGAAATAAAATAAACATTCACACAACGGCGCAAGCACCGAACCCTTAAGAGCCACGGAGAAAGAATCACTGCTACCACAAAGATCCCTCCATCACTATGCCAACCCCTCACAGAAAACCAGTAATCTATTGATAATCAAACTGAACCTAATCATCACTATCCAATTCTGCCTAAACTCCCCATTCAAAATATCTTTTACAACACCTCATACTACCAACAGAAAACTCTGAAACCACAAAAACTAGGTTTATATAGTTACAAAGTCACCTTCTACACATGGCCACCGTGAAAGTAAGCGAAAGAACCTACAGAAAACTCAACGAGTTAGCCGGCAAACTCAGAACACGCCTAGGAAAACCCGTATCCCTCGACGAAGCCCTAGACTACATAATGAACGAAACAAAACCAAGGCCAAGCGACTCCGCAGGAACATGGTCCATGACCGACGAAGAAGAAGCAAAAATCCTCAAAGAACTAGAGGAGCATTGGAGCCGATGGAAACACCGAAAAGAATAGCACTAGACACAAGCATCATCATCCACCATCTCCGCGGAAAAAAAGAGTCTCAACTAATCGCCAAACTACAGGACACATCCCACCTCGCCACCACAATAATAAACGCATTCGAACTATATTACGGAGCATACAAATCAAAGAATTTAGAGACCAACCTCGCCTCAGCCAAAACCTTCCTCTCCAGCATCGAAATACTGGACCTAGACGACCATTCAGCCGAAAAATCCGCCGAAGTGTTGGCAAAACTAGAATCCACAGGAATACCCATAGATCCAAGAGACCTATTCACAGCCTGCATAGCCTTGGAAAACGGATACGCCGTTTTAACACTAAACCAAAAACACTTCAACAGGGTCCCAAGTCTCATGGTACTTAACCCAACAGACCTAAAGTAAATACCAATCATAGGAAAAGCCCAAGGCCACACCCGGGATAAACCGCATAGACAAAGCCACCGATCAGTTAAGCAAAGCCGAGCTACGTCACCACAAGATTTCTCCATCACCCTGACAACCGTGCATAGAAACTGACAATTCATTGACAACAGAATCGAACCTAATCATCACTATCCAATTCTGCCTAAACTCCCCATTCAAAATATCTTTTACAACACCTCGTACTACCAACAGAAAACTCTGAAACCATACAAACATCTTCTGTCCCCAATGCGCAGCAAGGAAAAACAAGCCATATGATTCAACCAGTGGGAAAAAAGAAAAAGATATATTCCCACAAAAACCCCTCCACACAGTGGGAAATGTCCGCAGCCCATAGAACCGTAGACAAGAAAAGGCGAGTCACACTCCCATCCAACACCAACATCACCGAAGGAACCAAGGTCATAGCAGTATCCGCCCCCGACGCAGTGCTCATAACATCAAACAAGAACCTCGCAGAAAGATTCAAAGAAACAGTCAGCAAACTAAAACTCAACCACAAGATACAAGCACTGGACGAATGGGAGAACCTCCTCACAAAAGCAGGACTACTCTCACTGGACTCAGAAGAAATAGAGACCAAAGTCGGAGAAACCATCCCACGGCCCAAAACCATCAAAACATAGATGACAACCCTCGTCATAGACACCTCCGCCTTCTTCAAAGGAGCAGCAAGACTACGCCAACTCCTCCGAAAAGAAGAACACCTCGCCACCGTCGACCTCGTCATCTTCGAATTCATGAAAGTAACCGAACTAGAACTCAAGAAAGCCAAAGCAAAAAAGAATCACAGACGCGAAAAAATCCTACTCAACATACAGGACCGCTTCCCCAAACTCCTAAAAGAACTCGAAATAGAAGTCAGATCCCCAGACATCACATTAAACGACATCGAAGAACTACACTCACTAACCTCAAAGGGAAACGAGGCTGGAGACGCCATGATCTGGCTCAAAATGCAGAAACTCGGCTGGAACACAATAGTAACCGATGACACAGATGATTGGAAGAGGCTCGGACCAAATATCATCACCACATAAGATATTGGATTGGGCCTCCACGGCCACATTTACATTATCCCTCCTCATATTGCCATTGCCAAGCTATAAATAGTCTGAGTAAGATACATCTTACTGGGTGAATGTGATGAGTCTGGATTTCACAAGGCTTTCCGAGAAGGGCCAAGTGGTGATTCCCAATGAGATGAGGAAGAGGATGAAGCTGAAGGAAGGCACTAGGTTTGTAATCCTCGGGCTGGACGATACTCTTGTTCTTAGGAAGCTTGAGCTCTCTCAGGAGAGGCTGAGGCTGAAGAGTCTGTTAGCAAAGTCGAGGGAGAAGGCACGCAAGGTAGGCTTCAGTCAGAAGGAGATTGACCGTCTGATCGCAGCATCGCGAAAGGTTACGGCATGAGGATCACTTTTGACACGAATGTCCTTGTCTCTGCTTTCATCTCCAGGCGAGGGCAACCTGCAGCCATCCTTGATATTGTACTCACTTTCCCGGAAATGGAGATGGTATTATCTGAGCCAATTCTCGACGAGTTCAGAGATGTCCTCTCACGACAAGAGGTGAAGGAAAGATTCGAGTATTCCGCTGGAGACATTGAACAGTTCGTCGATGCCATACGGGATGCTTCCACAATCGTAAAGCCGAGCTCGATACTGAAGCTTGTGGTCGAAGACCCCAAGGACGACGTCATCATCAACACCGCATACGACGGCAAGTCTAACTACATCGTTTCTGGAGATCATCATCTTTTCGAATTAGAAGTGTTCAGAGGAATAAGAATAGTAACCCCACGAACCATGTTGGAAATCATCAGGCGAAGATTCGGCGAACTCCTCATGCCGGGGGAGACGTAGAATCCATCAGACCGCAAGTCGATTCCATCCTCCTCCACAAACACTGTTTCATTCCCTTCCTCTAGCTGATGCTTTTCCATGACCCTCTTAGGTCTTGTTTCGCATTTTTCCTATTAAAGAAGTGGTTTCAATTGGCTTTGCCTTCGAACTTATCTCGTCGACAAGTTTATTCAATTTTATCTTCTTGGTCTTCTGCTTCTTCAAAGCTAGTTTCATGACAAGCAGCTCTTTTTCTATCTTTTCAATCCTAGATTCAATGTTTTTCGGCCTCGCTTCCAGCTGTCTCATGATGATTGCTTGAATCAAGAGAAATATGTATCTGTTCAAACAGGCAGTCTAAGGTTTGACTTACCAGCGTAGCACTCTATTCGTCTCCGAAATCGCATCCCTACTCAAACCGAAATCCCTTTACGAATGAAAGTATACACACGCATAACATTTTCAATCATAGCATCCATACCCTCCTCTGCAGGTCGAGGAGTACGATCCACAAAATCAGTAGCAATTGCTAGGAACCCTGACCGGAGCTGAGCAACCACAATCATGATTCACAAAACCCAGAGAGATCTTAGAAGAGTGTTGAGACCGATATTGTCTTCTCAGAGAAGATGAAGTGTTTATTTAACAGCGTTCCATTAAGTATGTATTAGGTGCAAACGATGGCCCTAACGATTTCAAAAGAGTTCTGGGAAGACATGAAATGGGGAAGAGAGCACTACGGAGAGTTGCAGAAACAGTACAAAAATATGTGGGTTGCCATTGTTGCCAGGAAAGTAGTGAGTTATGGGAAAGATGGTACCAAGGTCAGAGAAGAAGCTGCTAGGTTGACTGGCAGAAAGGAGATCTACATGACCTTCGTGGAGTCAGGGGTTGCCATCTATTAGGGTAAGCCTTGACTTCATAAGCCAATACGATCTGGAGTTACTGAAGCGTATACCTGACTACGACGGATTGCTTCGCCTCATAGCGTCTGCGATCTTCAAATCTCCTTCGGAATGGACAGAGCCTCAGGATGCAATTGTTGACACAGGAGCCCACACCTCTATTCTCCCCAAATGGTTGTGGACGCGCATCGAAAAGCGAGTAATAACCAGCTACTATGTTCGTGGCCTAGTTCCTGATCCAAAGTGCCAGATGAAAGTAAGTGTCGCTTGGATCAGTGGTCTCTTTTAAACACGCTATCCACATCCGATAACGATTTAAGCCTAGTGCGCTAATCTGTAATATGTAGGTAAGATGTCCCGCAGCACAGACTTCGAATGGATAAGCAAGCATTACTCCGAGCTCCAAGAGAAATATCCAAATATGTACGTAGCAGTCAAGGACGGAGAGGTCCTAGCAGCCGACCGAGAGTATGGCAAGGCTAGAGACCTCGCATCCAAGTCTTCCAGTAATTTCGTCACAGCGTATATCCTGTCAGGTGAACCCTTTGTCCTCGCGCCTCTCATTCAACATAGCCCGAACAAGGTTTAGACCAGACATAGAAGACTCGGTCAGAAAGACGTTCCGAACAGAAATTGGAACGAGTTTCGTCTACCCAGTCGCAGTATCCTTCAAAACTTCTGCACGATGGTCAGAGCCGTTGCTCATGATTTACGACACTGGCGCAACAGTCACCCTCCTGCCTACCAGATACGGCGACGCCTTTGAGGTCAAGACATCTGTCCCAATAATCCTCGGTGGCGTAGTGCCGAGAGCTCGACTCAACGCTTCTCTCACCAGGCTCAAACTGAGGTTTGAAGACGGCGACGGTAAGACTTCTCCTGAAATCGAAGCGTGGGTGGCCGTAGCAGAAAGAGACGATGTTCCGCCTGTGCTCGGAATGAAAGACATCTCGACTACCCACAAACTGGTCGTGAATCCCGAAGAAGGAAAGTTCTACTTGGAATTCAAATAAAGGAAGAATAGCGCTAGCGCCTAGTCAACCATTAGAAAAGCAGACTTATTCTCTCCTCTGCCATCTTCACATACTCAAGATTGATATCGCACCCGAGAAATCTCCTAGTGAATTTCTTCGCAACAACTGTGGTAGTCCCACTTCCAACGAACGGATCCAGCGCAACGTCTCCGACTCCCGACGATGAAAGTATAGGTCTGTGCAGCAATTCTTGAAGTTAAACCGCAGGATGCGCTCCGTTAACTGGGTGTGTTGACAACTCGGGGATTTCTGGTTCGTATTTGTCTTCATAAGAATCGACGGGTCTCCTTGTTGCATGGGATTTGCCAATCTTGAACAACGGTTTATGTCATAAGGGGGTGTTCCAAGTCTTTACAGGGAAGATAACCCATCCCTGCAGGGTTATCATCACCCTACGCTACTAACCGGAACATCTTCCGAGAAGTTCACGGAAAAAAGGACAGTAGGAGGCATGGAATCTTGCTAAAAAAAGGGTTGGGGGTAGGATACTCAGGGTTCTGAGTATACCCACCATTGTTTCTTCTCTACTTGAATTGTCCTGTGAATTGGACACGTGCACCAGTGTTGAGAATAGCTTCACCAATGTAGAGCTGACCCGCACCTGCATTTGCAGGTCTGCCCGCAAGATATAGGGTTGAAGCGCTTCCTGCAGTGATTAGTCCGCAGCCGGTGGCGAATGTGGTTGTGGCATTAGTCATTGTGTAGCTTTGTCCTCCATACGTCAAGGTCATTTCTGTAACGACGGCATTGGCTGTTCCGACGTTGCGGAGACTGAATGATCCGTAGCCCAATGCAGTTTCACATGTGATAGCGGTCCCGGTGCCTCCAAGGGCGCCTGAAGGGAAGGTGCTTGAAGCGCCTGTGACCTGTGCTGTTGATGTTTGTGTGCCGAAGAGTCCGAAGACGAAGCCTCCTATGGAGACTCCTGCTACGAGTGTGACTGCGACTAGGATGACTGTGGCTATGACTGGTGAGATACCTCTGCGCGATAGCTT
>JACQRY010000067.1 GCA_016206275.1 Nitrososphaerota archaeon | reverse complement strand
TTTCACGCCCATCGTAAACAACTGTGTGACCGGCATTAGGACCGACACCACCCCTAACAGCTATCGCGGGATTATCGTTGAGAGCCAAGTGTGAGATTATCTTGCCCTTGCCTTCGTCACCGAAGAAGCCCCCGACCACCACCGTAGCTGGCAAATTGTTTACCTTCCCCCTACTTACTGTACCATTTCCTCAAATAATCAATAACCTCGTCAAACCTCAAACTAGTTTAACGGCCGTATCTCCTCATCCGCTTCTGATACGTGCGAATCGCTCTCATCAAATCGATCTTTCTGAAATCAGGCCAATACGCATCCGTAAAAACCAGCTCACTATATGCACTTTGCCACATCAAGAAGCCGCTCATACGCTCCTCTCCTGAAGTGCGAATAACCAAGTCTGGCTCAGGGTTTGGAAGATGGGACGTGTACAGATACCGCTCAATGCTTTTTTGATCCACATCCTCAATGCTCAATTCACCATTCTTCACCAGCTCAGCAATACGCTTGATCGCATCCACAATCTCAGTCCGTCCACCATACGCTATGGCGATGTTCAGGAAATGCTGGTCGTGATCCTTAGTTATCTCCTCAACATGTGACAAAAGATGTCTTGTGCTCTCGGGCAGAAGCTCAAGGGTTCCCAGAGCCTTGACGCGGACCTTATTCTTCTGCAGCCGCTCATCTTTTGAGAGACGGGCAAGACGTTCATCAATTAGACCAATTATTTCCTTCACTTCACCATTAGGTCTCTGAAGATTCTCAGTCGAAAGAACATACATCGTCAATGTCTTTATCCCAAGATCCAGACACCAGTCTAGGACTTGCTCCGCAGTGTCAGCGCCGACCTTATGTCCTTCATTAGGACCGAAAAGCCTCGAAGATGCCCATCGCCTATTCCCGTCAAGAACTATTCCAACGTGCTGGGGAAGATCACCATCATAGATCTGGTCGCGAAGGAACCGGCTGTAGGCTTTGTAGGCTCCTATCCAACGAAGAAGCGTCGTAAGCAATGAAACCTACCCCTTAACTTTGCGTCTGGTGCGAAGATAATAGTAAATTAAACCGATGATGAGGAAAACTACTGAAAGTCCGAAGAGGACAAACGAGATTAGCAGCTGAGTGCTACCACGACCCTGCAATATAAGTGAAAACTGCAGGAAAGGGAAGTAGAGAAGACCGAGTATGGCAAAGCCAGTGAGGTCCCTAAGAACCCTTATGCTACCACGAAGGAAATTGTAGAGCACGGTCCCACCAAAGTATACTCCCAACCCAGCCCATAGGAAGTTGATGGACTCCCCAAGAAACACTCCCAATATCTTTGGCATCGACTCAAACATGGCCTGAGGATCAGCGAAGGCTCCCTGAAACTCCGGTAGCCTCGTCATAGCGGCAACACCTTGGATTAGTGAAGCTATGATGATTAGGATACTTGCAAGGATCGAGAAGAGTCTGATGTAGCCTGACGGTTTCATCCCACCTATTGACGAGATCATCTTGTCTATGTCAAAGGCTCTTATCAAGAACGCTATTCCTAAGATCCCCGCAAAGATAGCTGTTCCCTGTGGGAGCAAGTTAAATAAGAGAAAAGGAACTGAGGTTATAAGTAGAATTCCAGGGACGCCAAGCGCCCATTTAGAATAACGGGGATCGAAAACAAGCATCTTCAGATATCTACCCAGGACAGCATAAGATTCTTCAACACTGGCACTATGCTTAATGACAACTCTATGCACGGAGACTACTGGCATAATCCCCTGAAGTATTGGCAGAACCTTCTCATCCTCAACACCATCGCTTACCAGTACTGCTCCTGAAGCCTTGAAGGTTCTTGCTACCTTCTGCATTTCTTTCCGCATCTTCTGATCAGCTTCAAAGCCGCCCGTAGTATCTCCAGCTATCAACGAAACTTCACATTTGTAGCCTTTGGCGGAAAGTTCATCGAATACTTTGATTGCAGCAAATATAGCGTTGGCATCAGCCTCCTCTGGATCCGCCAACGCAAGTTTTGAAGCAGCGGTAAGGCAGGCTTCTCTGCCTATTATCGGGGTAACTGCCCCAGTTTTCGCTCCAATATCATCATCTCTATCGACACACATGACTAGCAGACTGGACTGTTCGCGACCCGCAGCTGCACTCATTGATCCAGCCAGATCGTCAATGCTACCCTTTACTTAAGGGATTCACCATGCTCGTCTGAGAATACGAGTTTGAGCTGGTCAAAGGTTACCTTCTCGCCTCTCGCAAGCTTCTCCTGAGCTTGACTTCTCATCTGTTGGATTGCCCGAGTCTGACGCTCCCTCTCCATCCGTCTGGCATATTCACGAGTATTTTTGAGAAGCTGGCCCCTCTTCTCTTCAAGGCTGCCCAGCTCCCCGTCGAGTCGTCGAAGATTCTCCTCCAACTCGTTGATATCGGTTAAAACACCGTCCATTTCTCCTCTAAGCTGCTCACGGGTCTTCATGAGAAGCTCAAGGTTAATCTTCTTCTGCTCAACCTCTGGACGGAGATCCTGCCGCAACGCTGTAAGCTCATCCAAATTCGCCTTCAAGTCATTAGCTTCTGACAAAAGTTTCGACATCTCAGTCCGAGCGGAATACGCCTGTTTCCACAGCTTTAGTTTGATCTCCATGTCTTTGATATGCTGTACTAATTGCTTCTCTTCTTCTCTCGTAAGC
>JACQRY010000075.1 GCA_016206275.1 Nitrososphaerota archaeon | reverse complement strand
TTGTGAGCCAAGCATATCTAATACGAGCTGTATCTTCGGCGGAGCAGTCCCAATCCTCATGGCTTCCTTATCCAAAAGATGGTGATGGGGAGGCAAATCTACTTCTTGAAGAGCAGTGTCGAAAAGGACTTTAATCTCCTTTTTCTCTGAGAGAGGCACTATGTTTTGAGCCTCTTTGACTAGGACAGGATCACAGAGGTTATCGACCCAAACGGGGCCGGCGGATTTAAGAGATGAACCGCAGCTGCATCCCGGAAGAACGGATGAGGAAACGATTCTAGTATTGCATTTGTAGCAGTGGTTCACATAACCTAATTTTCTTAATGCTTCCGATGCCCTTCCAACATCATGAGTAACCTCGAAGAAAACTCGAGTGTATAACCTCTTGGTGTGAGCGAAGACAGGAATGGCCGCGAGATCTAGGCGTGCAGCCTCTTTCACAACCATGGCTGCCAATAGCCTAGCGCCAATCTCATGGCTGTACTCTGTCCGAAGGGATACGCCGCCATATCTCCGCAGGGCCACAGTGGGATGGAGACCACAGAGTACAGGGGAATCAGTGGCGGTTACTGAAAGCATGCCTCCGTCTTTGACTGCTCTGAGACCACAGTCAATGAAAGGCGCGGGGGAGCCGAAGGGATCAATATCGACAAGGTTGAACCGAAAGCCTTTCTTCGAATGTTGTATTAGAAAGACACAGGCCTCAACATTCGAGAACCGACATTTTTCCGCCACACTGTTTAAGCTCGCAGCTTCCTCTGCACAGGCTAAAGCAGAAGGATTCAGATCATTCATATACACTTGGTCTACTTCAGGCGCCTCCACCGCTATTCTCAGACCTCTGGCACCCAAAGAGGCCAAAGGGTCGCCAACTATGACGTTTGACCCGATACGCTTTGCTACTACCCTGGTAATTATGACAGATACGTCCCTGCAGAGCTCTGCCAACGGGTTGAAGAAACCAGGTTGTTTAGGAGGGTTAGGCGCCTCCATGCTTCGCTTCGGTACAATAAGCTTCGTGCCACCTTCGATGATGCTAGTCAAGCCAGAGCGCGGTGGGAACTGTAAGACTGGTTCTAGGTTCTTAGACATGACTTGTTAAAGGCCTCGCTAGGTAGCTACTCCGCCTCTGACTGCAGCCAGCTTCTTGGCTATGTCTGTCATCATCTTAGTTTTAGGCTTGGTTTTCTCGACGGAAATGTAGTGGGTCTTTTGACCTACTCTCTTGGGATGCACAGCCTCAACGTGTTCAAAGCCGAGCCCTATCTGCTTGACCGCTTCAAGCAGTTCATCTATTCTAGGGTTCTTCACAGAAATGTTAAGAGGAACTTTTCTTCCATGGGAGCAAGCCAGGCTCGAGTTGAAGTAGTCCAGCCATATGACCCATCGTTTATGGTCCTTCATGACGAAAGGAGCCTTACTTGACCAAGATGGCGTTGACGACCCCGTCTTGCCCCGGTCTTGAGGTAACTCTGGCCTTCCCAGCCTCAGTCTCTATGACTGCTCCTTTGGTTATCACACCTCTCCTCTGAAAGTCTCTGTTCGCAGCATTCGAAACCGCAGATACGATCTTGGAGTTGGTAGAGGCTTTGGTTGACGGGTCGTAAACATTGGCCACATCTATCCTCCTTAAGCTGATCTTCATGTTTCCACCCCTGCTTCGCCGAACAACCCAAGTTTTTTCGCCGAGAATGGTTTCAGCAGGATAGTTGTCAGATTCGTAGGTTCTCCTACTTCGATAAGCCTTCCTTCTTCCTCCAGTAGGCTTTCTCTTCTTAAGGTTCTCCAAAGATTTAGCCAAGTTCTCGCCACGCCGTAAGACTCTTGCTCAGCCAGCTCTACGTACTTAAGCCTTCGTCGGTGCCCTCCTCTGTTCCAACTGCCGCATCGCAGGCTGCCTCAGTCTAGAGGAGGCTAGCTGCTGCTTCATGACCGATGGATCCTGACTGAGACCAAAGTATTCTGCAAAGGCGGAAGTCGTTCTATACACCTTGGTTCTACCCGCAGGCTCAGAAGAAATGAATCCGACAGCTTCCAATTCCTTTATCTGTCTATATGCTGGAGGCCCTCTTCTCTTAGCCAGCTCATTAGCAGTAATGGGCTGAAAGTAAACTATGTGCGATAAAGTCTTCAGCGTCGCGTCAGTCAACAAGGGCCTCGAAGCAAATCTTTTGGCGACGCTAGTATATTCAGCTTTAAGCTGCAAGACGAACTTCTGCCCTGAAAGCTCCGACACCTCCAAGGCTTTGAAAGCCCGTGTAACTTGGACAGCTAGAGTTCTAGTTAGGGCTATAGCCTTCCTCTTGGATGTCACGCCGGCTGCTCGTGCAAGCTCCTCGGCTGTAAGAGGCCTCCCAGAAGCGTAAAGCGCGGCCTCGATCCGTCCCAAAAGCACATCGTCAGACCGTTGCAGCCCCGGTCACCCTCAGCACCCTGATGTCTTCGCCCACCTGCTCTAAGCCGACAATATTATCCATCGCCAAGAAGAGAAGTAGAACGAACCGCCTAGCTTTCTCGATAAGAGTCAAGCCCTTTACGAAATCTGCGAAGAAGAAGTCGCCGCTAGACCTTAGTATGGCAAGCACCTCCGCTCTGAAAGAAGCTAACATGTTTCTGATGTTAGCATATACGAAATCCATCTCAAGGCGCGGTTCAGCCTCGGAGATTACCGATGGAGGTCTGACAGATTGGCTCTGCAAAAGAATATCCTCTACCACTCTCTCGAAGATCTTCAGAAGCTCTTCGAGACCAGTGGATCTCAGCTCATAGCGGAAGGGCATGATGATGATTTGAGGAGGCTCCTCAGTCTCCTCCGAGGACAATTCAGGCTTTAGCCGCTCGAAGAGGAACATGGTTTCCACTTTCAGCCTGTAAAGTATTGCAGAAGTCAACGCCGCGGAGCCTGCTAATCGGAGGTCAGGAGGCCCTGTCTCTCCGAGAATCTTAAGAAAGGTTTCCAGCAGAGTCGTCAGATCTACTTCCCAAGGCTTCTGGCTTTTAAGAACCCTGGGGTTAACCAAGATGTTAAGAGGCATCTTTGAGAGAGCCGCTCTTCCACTAAGCACTTCTGGTAACTACCTCCACTCCGGGCCTATACTTCACTAGCTGGGAGACTCCTCCAGCCATGTAGACTCCGTGTACAATATTTGCTCTAGACACCATCGTATCTTTCAGGCTTGCCACCAATATCTGAGCCCGCTCAGCCCTCTCTCTCAACAGATCGGCAAGCCGTTGAGAATTCATGACATCCAAGTTAGCGTCGACCTCGTCAAAGATGTAGATCGGTGAGGGCTGCACCGCCTGCACTGCTAGTATCAGCGACACGGACGCAACTGCTTTCTCCCCCCCACTCGAAGTTCCGGTTTCACGGGCAGGCTTATCAGGGAAATGCACCATAAGTGAAACCCCGCTAGCAAAGATATCGTCAGGGTTTTCCATCTCCAACCATGCTTCTCCCCCTGATAGACGAGAGAAGACATCCCTCAGCTCTCGGTCAATCTTTTCGAAGGTTGTTATGAAGACCTTTCTTTTCTCAGCGTCCACGCTTTCAATGAACTTGACAACAGCGTTTCTCTCACTCTCTAGCTGATTCTTCCTGAGAGATAGATTCTTGTAGCCTGAAAACACCTCTTTGTACTGATTTTCAGCCAAGAGATTGACTTTGCTCTTAAGATCATCATACTCTTTCACGAGGTGTTGAATCATATCGTCAGCCGCCAGAAAATAGTCGATCGGTTCTTGGTAACCGTAGAGGAGGAGCTCGCCAAGGACCCGCTGCTCGGCTTCCAATAGGTTTTCCACTGTTCTCTGAGACGATAGACGATCTCTTTCAATTCTGCTTGCCTGACGTAAGACCTCCTCCTGTTGGCTCCGCAGATTCTTGAGGCGCGAATCATACTCCTCCAGCATTGGCATAGATCTCTTCTTAGCCTCGAGCAACCTCTCCTCTTCGCTACGTAACTCATCGTGCTTCTTTTCAAGAACATCAATCCTCAGCCGCCCTTCTTCAAGAGCCTTGGAATTTGCAGCTAGCCTCTTCTTCCCATCTCTTATCTTCATAGTCATATCCTTTAGCCTCGGAACTAACAGATTGGCCAGATTAGCTTCAAGCCGGGAAAGATCGGTAAGATTGTCGCGTATCTGGGCAGTAGCAGCCTCGATGTTATTGGCATGATCGTTCCTCTTCTGAGCCTGAGCCCTAAGCTCTTCGACTAATCCGGCTACATTCAGCTCCTGGAGCTTGTTGTTCACCGCCTCAAGCTTGGTTCTTGTTGAAGATTCTAGATTTGAAAGCATATCGATGCGAAGTTGGATCTTTGCAACTTCCTTGTTGAGCCTTTTGATTCTAGACTCAATATTTCTCCGGAGTTTGCGGTACTTGGCTGCAACGGCTGAGAAAGTTTCCAATCTGGCTGAAAGACGCTCGACAGACAGAGTTCCTGAAAACTTGTCTTTTTCCAGATCCTTTATCTGCTTCTGAAGGTTTTCAATATCAGTTCTGCGTTTAGCAACAGTCTTCTGTAAGGCGTCAAATGCCTCTTTGACAGTAGCCATGGAAGTTTCATCATAGATCATGTCTGCTAGAGAAGCAATTCTCGCAGCTAGCCCTGTTTCGAAGGCCTTACCTCCGGGCTCAAACACGTCGCCTCTAGGAGTAACACTCCTGTATCCCTGCAGAGAGGCTATGAACGCAGTCTGAGAAGAGTCAACGACAATAGTTCCTCCGAACACAAAGTTGACAAGCTCAGCGAACTTTGAATCACAAGTAACGTACTCTGCCACGTTCCCGTGCACACCCCGTATTCTCGGAGACTCCAAACGCTTTGATCCCGACAGTTCTGAAAGCGGTATAACCGTGATGCGACCAGCCTTGATTCGTCTAGCCATCTGTACGATGCTAAGCATAGACTTCAAATCGTTCACCACGACAGCATTCATCAAACCTGATGCTCCAGCTGCTACGGCGCCTTCAAAAGCGCGATTCCAAGAAATGAGGTCTCTAATGGGACCAATATACCCCTCAATGGCGCCGGCTTCAGCGGCTTCCTTTAACCTAGCTAAGCTCAGCTCCGGGCCAACGATATGTTCAGCAACAGTCTTATGAGCTTCCTGTTTAGTTAAGACTTCTCCAGCCTTGTCTAAGACTGTGAGAGCCTTTGAAACCTCTTTCTCAACATTATCTCTCCTCTCTACAAGAATAGTCAAGGAGCCCGAAGTCTTCTCGAGCGAAAACTTTTCTGACTCGAGGAGATGACGTAAGTCTCCCAAGCTTGACTCAAGCTTTTCTGATGCCTCCATGAATGACTGGGACCTCTGCTGAGTATTGTTCAGAGCATCTATAGTCATAGATAGCCTGCTCCGCTCAGCCTCTATCTTCGCCGCCAAGTAAGCGAGCCCTTCGCTTAGGTTTCCCCGGCGCGATCCGAGTTTTTCTTTTGCATCATTCATGATCTCGATCTGCTTCTCCAGTTTGGCTATGTGCTTCTTCGCATCTGCGTGAGCGAACTCCAGCTGCTTCTTGTTCTTGTTCATCTCTCGTAACGCGTCTTTGCGGGTCCTGATCATGACTTTGCCGTCTTCAACTGCCTTGACAGTCTCTTCTTTCAGCGCTTCTTGCTGGGGCAGAATCTTCCCGTCCTCTTGCACGAATATTTCAAGCCGCCTCAATTCAGCCTTGAGGTTGTCGATCTCACCCACCGTCTTCGCCACTTCAACCTGGACATCGATGTGCCTACCTCCTTCTCCCCCGAACACATTGCTGACGAAGACAGCTCTCTCAGCTTCAACCGCGGCGATCTTTGCCTTAACGTTCTCCAGTTGACCCTGTGCGTCGTCAAGCTGCTTCGACACATGATCGATGATTCTTTCCTGCTCTTTCCTGTTGCCTCTAAGCTCAGTCAAGCGCTTAGAAGCTACCACCGCCTTAAGCCAACGTATCTCGTCTTCAAGATGACGTAGCCGAAGCTGATCGTTCCGCTCTCCTTCAAGCGACTCCACTCTTTTCCTGATCTCATCTATCCTCGCTAAAGCGATCTGAAGCCTAGAGTCAGCGTCATGAAGCTGTCTCAAAGCTTCTGACTTCTTGTCATCAAACTGGGCGACTCCAGCCAGCTCCTCTATCAGCCGTCTTTTCTCGTCTGATGCGAGCTCAGAAATCCTTGTGACACGCCCCTGGGGAACAATGTTGAGGCCCGAGGGGGTCAGCATGGCAAGTTCCAAGATGCTTGTGACGGCGTTCTTCTGAGACCTCTTTCCGTTAAGATAGTAGGCACTTTCGCCAGTCCAGCTGAGATCCCTTGCAATGG
>JACQRY010000066.1 GCA_016206275.1 Nitrososphaerota archaeon | reverse complement strand
GCCTAGCATGGATCAGGGCGTCGATCAAAGAGCGCAAGCCTGCGGAGCCGGAGGTCGTGGGTTCAAATCCCACCGGGCCCGCTATCGCTGTTCGTCCCTCTTTGTTCTTTTCATTTCGAGTGTTTTCTGTTTCACGAAGGGTTTCTAACCTTCTCTGTGGTCGTAGCTTGCAAGCGTTTCTCAGATGTCGACGTCTAGATAGGTTTATCTTGCATTGCCTAGTGTAAATCGATTAGGATTGAAGGCTCAAGCCGCTGAGAGAGTTTTCAATGTCATAGTGGAGAGGGATGAAGACGGCTACTATGTGGCTTCTGTGGTAGAGCTACCGGGATGCCACACCCAAGCCAAGACCTTGGATAAATTAAGTCGGAGGATCAAGGAGGCGGTAGAGGCATATTTGCAAGTAGCTGAGCCTGAGCATCGACCTGAATTTGTAGCCGTGCAACAGCTCAAGATAAAGTCGAAGGAGTGGTCTTTGATGGAACCTAGCTGGGCTGCCGATTCTACTGGGCTTCTATGTTCTGGTAACCGAGCTTCGAGGACTTGGAGTTCACTTCCTTGATTGCTTTCTCATCCGAGTCAATGGCATATACCTTGCCCTCTGGTCCGACGACTTCGGCCATTGGTATCGTGTAGAACCCTGGACCACAACCAAGGTCAGCTACCATATCACCTCTGCTAACGTATTGCGATACAAACTTCTTTGGACGTGTAAAGAAGCGTCTAAGCGGGTTGTCCAAGAAAAACATCCATCTCGCATGATCATCCCTTGGACAACAACCCTCTCCCCTCGGCATAACAGCTCCGTCTGCAAGATACTCGGTATAAAAGCACACTCCACCTTAGTCATCCTGCCAGTCAATGCAAAAGAGCTCAATGCGGAGCCGTTATGCCTTTGCTATGAAATAGTTGTTTATAACATCGCCTTCAACTTGCTTAACTTCTATCCTCCTGAATCCAGCCTCTTTCAGTTTTTGACGTGCCATCTGTTCGCCCCACAGTGTTCCCCAACCCTCTCCGTTGTAAGCTAGGGAGACCGTCATGCAATGCATGGTTGAAAATGTGTACAGTGCAGGAGCCAGAGGGTGCTGCATATTCTCATGAACATGACTTGAACCTGCAATGTCCTGCATTAGGAATGTTCCATCAGGCCTCAATGCTCCGCATATTGCTTTCAGCACCTTGGTAGGTTGCGCTTGATCGTGTATTGAATCGAATGCCGTTATGAGGTCATATTTGCCAACATCGTCTAGCTTAGCCGCATCTTCGATTCCAAAATGAGCGTTAGAAAGCCCCATATCCTTGGCTTCTCGGCGCCCGGCAGCAATTGCATCCTTAGAAATGTCATAGCCGAGAAACTTGCTTTTTGGGAATGTCTTCGCCATGAGGTTGACTGCACGGCCTCTCCCGCAACCCACGTCAAGAGCACGCACACCCTTACGCATACGCTCAACTAGACCGGGAACAAGAGGGATTATCTTGTCGACAAGCATCGAATCAAAAATTCGTGCAGTTTCCTCCGCTTGGAGATGCTGGAACTCGGGGTAAGCTGAGTATGGTACTCCTCCACCTTTGCGGAAGCTTTTGACTATCCTATTTTCGACGTTGCCAAGCAAAGAAACATACTGCATGAAGACGGCGAGATTGTTAGCTCCAGCAGACCTTGTCAGGCACGCAGCATGCTCTTTGGGAAGATTGTAGGTTGATTTATTCGGATCGTATTGCAAAATTCTTCCTACGACCATCGCGTTGAGCCATTCTCTAACATATCGTTCATTCAGACCAGTCTTCTCTGCAATCTGCTTACTCGTAGAAGGAGGTAGACCAGCCATTTTGTCGAATAAATTGGTCTTATGACCTATGCTGAGCATTAGAGCAAGCATACTGTTGTTCAGAATTTCTAGAACTTGTCCTGAGAAAGCTTTGGCTTTTTGTTTATCGCTTTGCATATGACGATATTCCCCCTCAGATACAAATCAACCTTAGTTACCGCTTTCAGCGTTGGTTCCGGCCTCTGCGGCCTTTTTCATGTCTGCGACATTTTGTTTCGAGATCGTGC
This sequence comes from Nitrososphaerota archaeon, assembly GCA_016206275.1. Classification (GTDB taxonomy): domain Archaea; phylum Thermoproteota; class Nitrososphaeria; order Nitrososphaerales; family JACQRY01; genus JACQRY01. The sequence continues at coordinate 259 of JACQRY010000066.1, read as the reverse complement.
GAAACTTGCGCTTCACCAGTGGGACAACGAAGCGTAGGAAGCCTTTTGTCGTGATGTCCGCTGAAAAGCTGAACTTGGTCCCCTGTGGTATCTCGTCGAGTGTGAAAATCGCCCGGATGTGAAGGTTCTTGTAATCCGCTTCCCTTTCAATCAGCTTTGGAGGTGTGAGCCGATCGGTGATGGCAAGTCCATCGAGTAGAAATGATACGCGGGTCTCGTCCCGGCGAATATTGCTCACTGATTTGAACGCAGAGAATAT
>JACQRY010000064.1 GCA_016206275.1 Nitrososphaerota archaeon | reverse complement strand
GTATAGCGGAGTAGGGATACGGACCATTATCAACGGTGCCTGGGGCTTCAGCAGCACCAACAACCCCACTTCCAAAGAACTTCTAAAGACCCTAGAAGACGCAGTTTCACTCGCAAAAGTCTCATCCACAGGCAAGAAGCAGAAAGTCAAGCTCGCAGAAGCTAAGCTTGCCCGAGGCCGATTCCAACCCCAGATAAACGACCCCATGTCCAACCACAGCATCGAAGAACAGATCAACCTAGTAAAGGAAACCGAGAAGCATACAAGGAGCCTCTCCCCCACAGTGAAATCGGCTTCATGCAGCCTAAGAACCTTAATCGACCATAAGATCATACTCACTTCTGACGGCGCGGATGCGGAAACCTTCGATTCCAAACCAGAGTTCCGAGTATCAGCTATAGCAGCTAACGAAGGAGAAACCACGAGCGCATCTGAAAACACAGGCGTAACAGGCGGCTGGAAAGACCTCTTCGCCAAGAAGAGCCCTGAGGAAATGGCGACAAGAGCAGTAGAAGTAGCATCCAAACTCCTGACGGCAAAGCAACCCCAAGGAGAAAGAGCAACAGTCATCCTTGACCCGGGAATGGTAGGTCTCCTCTGCCATGAGGCCATCGGCCACACAGTAGAAGCAGATTTCGTTAAGTCAGGCTCCATAGTCAAAGGCAAGACTGGTGAACAGGTAGCCAGCAACCTAGTAACCCTAGTGGACAGTGGTCCCTCCGAGATTAAGCAAGGAGCTGGCGGAACTATCCTTGTGGACGACGAAGGCGTCTTAACTCAAAGAACTGTTGTCATAGACAAAGGAGTCCTACGATCATATCTTCACGATCGAGAGTCTGCAGCAGAGTTCGGGGCGAATCCTACAGGCAATGCTAGAGCCTTCGAGTATTCTGATGAACCCTTGATCAGAATGAGGAATACCTACATTGAGCCTGGTGACCATAGTTTCGAGGAGATCGTTAGAGATGTTGATCACGGCTATTTGTTGAAGGGGGCTAGAAACGGGCAGGCCGATGCTAACGCTGAATTCATGTTCGGGGCTCAAGAAGCCTATTTGATTGAGAAGGGCGAGATCAAGAGCCTTCTCAGAGGAGTGACTTTAAGCGGACAAGGATTCGAGGTCCTCAAGTCAGTAGACGCATTGGGGAAAGAGTTCGACTATGACATAGGCTCCGGTTACTGTGGCAAATGGCAACTAGCAAAAGTGGATGGTGGAGGCCCGTTCTTGAGGTGTAAAGCTATTGTCGGCGGAGTGAGGAGGTAAAGAAGCTTGTCCAATGATCTAGCTGAAACTTGTAAGCATGCTGTTCAATTCGCTTTGAAGATAGGTGCAGATCAAGCTGAAGCATTTGCCTCCCTGAGTAGGGAGACCGATGTAAGCATCGAGAGTAACGATGTGAAGATGGGCAAGTCTCATAGAAGCGGAGGAATAGGGATACGGGTCTTCAAGAACAAGGCGCTGGGCTTCTCATCGGTTAACAGCCTTGACAAAAAAAGGGTTGAGGAAGCTGCTGACAAGGCCGTTAAGATAGCGTCAAGCAGCATAAGTGACCCTTACAACAGCCTTCCTGAGCCAAGAAGAGTAGTTAAGCTGAAAGGATTGTATGATGGCGGAGCAGAGAATTTTGCAGCTGCTGATGCGTTAAACAGATGTCTGGAAATGTTGCATGCTGCAAAATCCTATGATCCCCGAGTAACTGTTGACAGTGGAACACTCAACAGCACTATTGAAGAATATGGAGTCACTAATTCTTTAGGCGTAGATGTCCGTGAGAAAGTCAGCGTCTTCGCTTGGACCATTATGGGGATGGCTGTTGACGGAGCCGATGTCTCAAGCTTCGATGTTCAAGTAGGATTCAGCCACTTCGCGAAGAACGTAAACACTGTTGAGGCAGGGGAGACATTGGCCAAAAACGTAATAGGCTCGCTGGGAGCACAAAAGGTGGAAGGCTTCACAGGACCCATCCTTCTTTCTCCAGAAGCGGTGCAAGATCTTATGGTCAACATCCTCATTCATGGGTCCAACTCCAACAGTGTCCAGAAAGGTTTGAGCAAATTTGCTGGGAAAATAGGAGCACCAGTAACCTCTTCTTCGCTTACCTTGATAGATGATGGAACCTTTGTCGAAGGTTTGGCGGCTGGGAGCTTCGATCGTGAAGGAGTGCCTCATAAGCCTCTTGCAATAATCGAGAAAGGTGTGTTGAGATCGTATTTCTATAACACGTATACAGCTTCCAAAGACAAGCGTGAAAGCACGGGGCATGCCGCGGGAGATACAAGAGCGTCTCCAACAGTCGGTCCGAGCAACGTCATAATCAAACAGGGTGACAGGAGTATGAGTCAACTCTTAAGTGAGATTTCTAAGGGGATCTTCGTAACCAGATTTTCTGGAAACGTCAACCCGGTAAGCGGCGACTTCTCAGGAGTAGTCAAGGGCGGCCGGCTCATAGCAGGCGGAGAGTTGAAGACTCCTGTAAAAGAGACCCTTATCGCCGGCAACATGTATCAAGCCCTCAACAATATCTCCGGAGTCTCAAAGGAGAGCAAGATGATCTTCAATCACGTTCTCCCCTACATTAGGATTGAAGATGTATCTGTAACAAGCAACTAAAGATCCGTGGATATTTACCTTATTTAGATCCGGTAGAATTAGAAGCGCATGGATCGTAAACCCCAGATACTTGTCATTGGCTACAACGAGAATGCATGTACACCTCAACTGTATGAGCTAGCATATAGAGCCGGAAAGAGGGTTGCTGAGAAAGACGCGATCCTCATCACCGGTGGGCTTGGGGGAGTAATGGAGGCTGCCTCAAAGGGTTGCAGCGACGCAGGAGGCATCTGTGTAGGAATAATTCCTTTCGACGACAGATCTAAAGCTAATCAGTACAACAGCATCGTGATCTGCACGGGCATCGGCTACGCCAGAAATTTCGCAACCGCATATTCCGCCGATGCAATTGTCGTGCTCGGTGGAGGAGCTGGAACCCTCTCTGAGATGGCTGCGGCCTACTTGAAAGCAACTGTCATGATAGCTGTTGAGAGGAGTGGTGGAGTAGCTCAACAGTACGCTGGCAAGCCGCTGGATGAAAGAAATCTTGCAATAGTGCAGGCAGCCAAAGACCCTGAAGAGGCTGTGGACCGAGCCATAGCTACAGCTCTATCAAGAGACTAATACGAATCTTCGGCAAGGGAAACCTATTTTACCGCAATTAGACCTGTGAAGAGCGATACATATTGAGCGTTAAGAAGGTGGCTGTTCTCGGAGCAGGCTTGATGGGCCACGGCATAGCTCAAGTAGCTGCTCAAGCAGGTATGATTGTCTCTCTAACCGATGTTGAGCAGAAGTTCCTAGATAACGGACTTGAGATGATTCGAGGAAGCCTGTCGAAGTTTGCAGAGAAAGGCGTCTTCTCCAAGGATGAGGCTGAGCAAATCTTCGCAAGAATTCATCCAACACTAGATCTCGACAAAGCAGTTCAAGACGCAGAACTGGTAATAGAGGCTGCCCCAGAGAATGTGGATTTAAAGAAAGATCTTTGGCGAAGAGTCGATCAATATGCTCCCAGCAAAGCCATCTTCGCATCTAACACATCTTCCATCAGCATCTCTGAGCTAGCGTCAGCCACAAAAAGACCTGAAAGATTCTGCGGAATGCATTTCTTTAACCCTCCCCAACTGATGAAGCTAATTGAAATTGTTCGTGGAGCGCGTACAACCGACGAAACCATGTCCACCGCTGTACAGACATGCAAAGCACTCGGTAAAGAACCTGTGATCGTAAAAAGAGACGTCGCCGGCTTCGTTGTGAACAGGATCATGATCCCCGCCCTCAACGAAGCCCTCTTCCTCGTTGAAGAAGGGGTCGCCGATCCTGAAGACATCGACAAAGCCATAACCCTAGGGTTGAACTGGCCTATGGGACCCTTAAGACTCGCAGACTACGTGGGACTTGACACAGCCCTAGCTGTTGCAGAAGTCCTGCAAAAGGAGCTTGGAGACCCCAAGTTCAGACCCAGCCCCCTTCTAAGGCAAATGGTTAGAGGCGGCTTACTGGGGAGGAAGACGGGGAAAGGCTTCTACGACTGGCCCCGCTAAACCAATATTTGCCATCAATAGGACAAGCCTTCCTACTAAGTGAAAAACGGATAAGTGCCTCACATCAAACGTAGATGCGGCAGCCGGGGTACCCAAGCTCGGTTACGGGGTCAGCCTCGAGTTCCACCCTTACGAACAAGGGTGCAGAAATCTTGGGCTAGATAGCTGATGACCCTTCGGGTCGCGTGGGTTCAAATCCCACCCCCGGCGCTCGTTAAACGTAGGAAAATCATAGTTCTTTCCCCGTGAAAGGCACTGGGTTTGGGAGCTCTGAACCGCACGGACTTATGGGTCACCGCATTAAGCGGTCTTTCAAAAACCTGAAAGAAAAGCATCGGCTTGCAGGAATTCCTTTCCTAACATGGGACGGTTGCTATAACGGTCCTTTCTGCGCGTGACTTTATCGTGTGGACCTGGATAACGCGCTTGCTCCTCATTCCAGGAACTATGGCCGCGTGCACTAAGGTCCCGCTGCCGGATGCCGGCGAATGTCCATGCGCAGCAGTTCCGACTCGTCCGAGATGCCCGATGGGGTCTTGGTGGTTGTCGACAGCTGTGGCCAGATGTCTTTCTTCCTCACCATCCGCGGGGACTCCAACTCGATCTCCTTGCCGCCTATCGAGAGGTGTGCTACCCCAACGGCAAGCACGTTCTTAAGCCAGTCAGTGCGCGGCCCGTACAACGGGATGAAGAGATAGCCATCGGGCAGGGGGTGGGCATCTAGGGGAGTCCGGTATGTCTTGCCTGACGATCTGCCCACGTGGATCAACACTGGCCGGACGCCACGGCGAATCTCCTTAGGGTTGAAGATCCGCTTGTTGATCTGGGCAAGCCAGCGAGGTAGGGGCATCGCGGTTTCGAGTGTGTTTCTAAGAATAGGCGTATAAGTATTCTTTTTTCAAAGGTCTCATGCAAAGGATACCGTCTGCAAAATGAAACAGTTCACATAGTGCCTTGGCCTTCCTCATAGCGTCACTCGGGAGGGTAATTAATGTTCAAATCCCACCCCCGGCGCCTAACCACAGGTTCGACTCCTAACCCCATTCAAGTCCCCTTGACATGGGGTGCTCAAAAGGAATAGATCACCATCAACGCCAAACAACCAGAAGAACTAATCAAACAAACCACAACAACCACAAACACCCCATGAACCTACTTGAACCCCCCTAGTCCCCACTTTTACACAGGAGCCTAACCCAACACAGAAACAACTCCCCTAAAGCTGCAAGAACACAAGCCCTTCCCCCATCGACATCCAAAGCAAACAGGAAACCAAGATATACACACCATCCACCTTTAACCTCAAGAACAATGCTTCTAATCAGAGAAGACGACGTCAAGACACTCCTAACCATGGAAGACTGCATCACCGCAGTCGAAGAATCCTACAAACTATTCGGCCAAGGAGAAGCCGTAATGACCCCCAGAGAAAACCTATGGTTGACTCCCCCTATCTCACTGAAGCTTGCTTCAGCAGCCTTAACCAGCTGGGGATACATGGGGATCTACACTTATCCCGGCGGCTATGGAAGAAAAGGCAGCAGTCCATTCACCACGCTCCTATACAACTCCAAAGATGGTCAACTCCTCGCGATCATAGAGTCTAGTTTCCTCAGCTGGTATAGGACTGGAGCCACAAGCGCAGTAGCCACCAAGCATCTAGCTTTGAGGGACTCAGATACCTTAGGTATCATCGGCACAGGCAGACAAGCATGGACCCAGCTACTGGCATTAAGCAAAGTCATGAAGCTAAAACTGGTGAAGGTTTACAGCCGAACAAACGAGCGGCGAGAGAAATTCGCTTCAGACGCTTCCAGAGAAATGAGTATCGACGTGAAGCCGATGATCGACGCTAAGAACTGCAGCCAAAACGCAGACGTATTAGTGACCGCCACTACAAGCAAGGAGCCTGTCTTCTATGGTGAGTGGCTGGGTGAGGG
>JACQRY010000063.1 GCA_016206275.1 Nitrososphaerota archaeon | reverse complement strand
GTGTTAGTGTTACTACGATGTCTCCGAGCTCTTGGACGGTGTTCAGTCTTAAGACGATCTGCTCCAAAGCCAGCTTAGCCTGGGTAACCATGCGGCCCATCTTACGAATTTCAGCAAGCTCGTTAGCGAAGACCGAGGCATGAGAAGTATCATGCTTCTGAACTGAGGCAACAACTTTGCCGAAGATCGCTTGATCTCGCTCTCTCAGCCTAGTAGTCATGGAGTCAAGCTTAGCGACTTGAACCTGAATTTGTCTGACTGCGCCCTCAAGTCTTGGCTTTAATGGTCCTGCAGGTCTGACTGCTTCTCTGACTCTTGTTCCGAATCCCTCTGCTCGTGGTCTATCCCACTTTGATGCGAATTGAGACATAGGAGCACCTTGCATTCGTCTGGCTGGAAGCTGGTTTATTGCCTGTTGTCACTATGTTTAGACCAACAAGTCACCAAAAACGCATCATGTTGATCTTACAACAAGTTCGAGTTTGTGGGAACACTTGGGAGTATCCATTCTTCATGGGTCAGTTCTCGTAACACCTCAAAGAAGTTTTCATGATTCAGGAGACCGGGCGAACAGAGTGAACTGGCGTGATATTGTAGGTGGGAAATAGCCTTAATTGTGTCGCTCCGATCGTCTAACTCTCTTCAGAAGATGGTTGGCAATGCGTTGTATATCATCAAGGGTCTTTACTTCATCTACGTTCATTAGCACACCGTTCTCCATCACCACCTTGCCGTTGATGATCGCACTCTCGACATCACCTCCTTGGCAACAGTAGACTAGGGAGGAAACTTCCCGATACACGGGCTGGATGTGAGACTTCTTCATGTTTACTAGGATCATGTCGGCCTTCATGCCTTCGTTAATCACGCCCATTTTACCTTCAAGACCAAGGATCTTAGCTCCTTCAGACGTCGCCATTCGGAAGGCTTGGGGGGCGGTCATAACGCTTGGGTTGAGGTGGATAACCTTTTGGAGCAGGACGGCTGACTTCATAACTGGGAACATGTCTTGCGTATTATTGCTGGCAGGACCATCACTCCCCAAGGCTATAGTTGCACCTGCTTTAACGAGGTCGGGTATAGGAGCCACACCATCCGCCAGATACATGTTACTCACGGGATTATGGACGACACAGCCTCCGGCCTTACCAAGGAGCTGAACTTCTTTCTTTGATATCCATACGCAGTGGGCAAGATGGAACATAGGGGAGAGAACGTCCATCTTGTAAAGAGCTTCGATAGGCCGCAAGCCATAACCCTTATTGTAAAGGATGGGCTCGGATCTATCTTCCGAGCAGTGAGTGTGGACTCCTACTCCGTATCGCTGAGCCATTTCACAACTCTTCAAAATAAAATCAGGATCCGTAGTTAGAACATTAGGGAAACCCGGCCAAACCTTCACAAGTCCACCGCGACTACGATTCACTTCTCCCATTAACTCCTCGGTCACCCTGCTGTCTTTCAGAGCCTCCTCTGGCGGTTTGAAGAGCTTTCCCGCATTCTTCATCTTTTCCGACGCCTTGGTCAACACCCTTGGACTGCTACGAACGAAGACTGCCCTAAGGCCTACAGCGTTCATGGCTTGAACAGCCTTCAGTACACTTTGTCGATCCGTTGCGTGACTTTGATGGGTTATGACGGATGTGCTACCAGATTTCACAGCTTCTATGGCTCCAAGCAAAGTTGCCGCATAGATCTCCGCGCTTGTCAACATTCTAGAAAACCTCCACATCTTGTCGAGCCAGGGGTAAAGCGCCAAGTCCTCCTCAAGACCCCTAGCCAGAGCCTGATGAAAATGGGTGTGAGCATTTACCAACCCTGGCGCTAACGTTTTTCCGTCGCCTTGGAGAACCACGTCCGCTGAAGAGCTGCCTGCCTTTCCCACGGATACGATGAGACCGTCCTCCACACCTACTGAGCTGTTTCTCAAGACAGGCCTTTGGGGGTCATTGGTTACGATGGTAGCGTTTTTGATGAGAATATCCAAAGCTGTGGAATCCTACTAACAACCATTCTCCCATATAAATAATTGAAGAGGATGAAAAACAGTAATCAGTCGAATGCCTTAAAGAAATAGTTTCTCCATAGCTAAGGCCGCTTTTAGATCAGCACCTGTTTAACAAAGGTTTAAGTTGCCGCCTTGAGCACGCGGCGATGAAAAGAATAATGCGCGAGCTGGGTTGTAGTCTAGATGTTGGCGCAAGACTTGGTTAATGGCCTCGCAGAAGCAGGCATAAACGTGGTAGTCACCGTCCCCGATTCCAAGTTTCTTATCCCATTGGAGATGATCAGGAGTGACCAGCGCTTCACATCTGTGATCTCGACCAACGAAGGTGAAGGAGTTGCGATTTGCGCAGGCAGCTGGATGGCAGGTAAAAAGCCTGCAATGATTATGGAAAGCACAGGACTTTTCTTAGCAAGCAACGCCATAGAGAGGCTTGGCTGTATCCATGGCATCCCAATGCTCCTCTTGGTCTCACACAGGGGCGATTCCGGAGATCGCTACTGATGGTTCAAAGGCCTCGCGAAGAGAACAATCAGCCTTTTGGACGCTCTAGATATTCCTTATGCCTTGATCGACCAAGACAGCGAAACTAGAATCAAAAAACAGATCATCAATTCCCGGCTCATGATGGATTCCCAGCTTCACCCAACAGTATTACTATTCAGCAGTGAGATAAAATGGTCTACAGACACGAGTTCTTGAGGATCCTAGCTAGTCACGTTAGAGACGAGCTTGTTGTCCTGGGCGTAGGCGGCATTCATCACGAGTGGGAGAGCATGAGGAAGAGCGACGGAAACTTCTTCATGTCTGGGATGGGCTATGTGGCTCATGTGGCGCTGGGTCTAGCGATTGGTCTCCCTAGTCGTCAAATAATTTCCATGGAGGGGGATGGCTCCATCCTGATGAATCTTGGAGTCTTGGCCACCATTGGGAATTTGCAACCAAAGAATCTAAACACGTTTGTCTTTGACAACGAGTGCTATGAGGCGCCAGGAGGACTCCCAACTGCGACCGCGGGAGCTATCGATTTGGCAGAAATAGCAAAGGCCGCGGGGATAGGCAGTTCCTACACCATAAGGAATACGGAGGAGCTGCACAAGATACTACCAGAACTATTTTCCTCGAAACGCCCAAGTTTCGTCTGCTTCAAGATCGAGCCTGGAACCTTAAAAGTAACACCGTCCCCTGTAGACGGTACAGAGGCCAAATACAAATTTGTCAGACACATTGAAACAACAGAGAGGATCTCGATCTTATCAAGACCAACCCTACCGCCCGGATTGAAAAAGGTGCTGCCGTCATCGGGCTAGCTCCCGCGAAACATTACATGAGTTCAACATCCTCGCCCTATGTCAAAGATTTTAATTTACGGTCTGCCGGAAAAATGTGTTGACGATTCAGGTTGAGGGCCTACTTTATTTCAGATGTCCATGGAAACTTTGAGGCTCTGGAAGCAGTAGCAAACAAGATGGGCGAGAGCCCTGTCTACTGTCTAGGAGACATGGTTGGATATGGCCCTAACCCTAACGAAATCCTCAACTGGATTAGGCAGCGAGGAGCAATTTGTGTTATGGGGAACCACGAGCAAGCAGTCTCAACTGGAGACGTGTCATGGTTCAACCAATACGCTGCCCAAGCAGCTCTATGGACGCGAAGAGTCATCTCAGAAGAAAATAAACGGTTCATCCAAGGGCTCCCTCAGACCCTTACAGTAGATCTAAATGAGCTGAAAGTCTTCCTAGCTCATGGTAGTCCGACAGATCCTCTTCGGGAGTACGTTGATCCGTCTACACATATGAACCTGTTTGAATACTATCTTACTCGCTTCAAGGTGAACGCAATAGCGTTGGGCCACACCCATATTCCATACGTCTGGCCGACAAGCATAGGTGTCGTCTTCAACCCCGGTTCTGTTGGTCAGCCTCGTTCAGGGGATCATCGTGCATGCTTCGCTGAGGTTGATTCTGATGGTAAATATCTACGCGTAGAACATCATTACGTCGAATATGACATAGAGAAAACTGCAAACAAGATCTCGCAAGCAGGACTTCCAGCTTTTTTGTCCCAAAGGTTGTTCAAAGGCCTCTGATGGAACGCAGATTCACTGGCTATCGCTTCAGAGTATAGTTGCGCATCCTCTTTCCAATATGAGTTCGATGTTGATTAACCCAAAGAAACAAGGACCTAGAGAAAGCCCTATGGCAGTGCCAACAGCAAAGGGGGTCGCACGCTTAGACAGTTCCTCCATCTAATACCCGCATGAACTTATCTTTTGTGCGTGCGTGCCCTACCAGTGTTCGCGGTCTAAGGATCATCCCAGAGCCACTAGAGGCATGAGCTTTATATAACGAGAAAAGTTTGACAATCTCAGTGCCTTCGTGACGAAAGGTGACCGAAAATTCGCTATTGGATCTGTGAGATATAGGGGGCAGCAAGAGGGAGAAATAACTGAGCAAAGATCAATTAGAAACCAAGACAATTCAAAGTGATAACCTTAACCCCAGCGATTTGAAACCTGCCTTCAAACCTAAGCAGGTAGAAGACGCAATAAGATCTGTCTGGGAATCCATCAATATTAGGGCAAAGGTTGGTGAAGCAAGGGCATCTTCAAGAAAGATCGGCTTCGTAGAAGGACCCCCCACATTAAACGGGGAGCCTCACATAGGCCACATACGTGGAAGGATCATCAAAGACCTTTGGTATAGATTCAACACTTTGAAAGGAATCAATGTCATATTTAGAGCCGGATGGGATACGCAGGGGCTACCCGTCGAGCTTCAAGCTGAAAAAGAACTGGGTCTGAGAGGAAGCAAAACAGAGAACCTTGAGACGGTAGGCTTAGAAGCACTTGTTAAAGCCTGCAAAGATCTCTTGTTGAAGTATGGAGACAAATGGCGTCAATCGGACCGCCTCCTAGGGATGTCCTTCGACTATGACAAGGCGTATTGGACCTATCGAGACGAGTACATCGAGCGTGAATGGATGTATCTTCAAAAGGCTTGGGAAACCGGCCTCCTAGGGGAAGGATATCGAGTAGTCGCCTATTGCCCGGGTTGCCAGACTTCTTTGAGCCACGCAGAAGTTGCTCAAGGCTACGAACAGCTCGAAGATCCTTCCCTCTACTTCAAGATGAAGCTCTCCGATGAAGACGCGCATCTAGTTCTTTGGACAACGATGCCCTTCACAGTGATAACCGATGAAATGGTAGGCGTCAAACCTGACGCCGAATATCATTATGTCCAAATCAGTGGAGAGACACTGGTCGTGGCGAAAAACCGCCTTGAACCTTTGATGGCGGAGCTAAATGCCTCAAAATACAACATTATCAAAACGGTGGCAGGCGCAGACCTCGCAGGTAAGAAGTATATCCACCCCTTGTTAGAGACCATACCTGGTTTGCAGGCTGCGAGCAAGGTACAAAAAGTACACAGTATAGTGGCTGAAGACTTTGTCGACATAACGACTGGTTCTGGAATAGTGCATATGTCTCCTGCTAACGGTGAAATCGACTTTGACACGGCGCAGAAACATAGCTTGCCAGTGTTCAACCCAATTGATGATAGACTCCACTTCACCATGGAGGCAGGAGTATTTGGAGGCTTATTCGTGAGAGATGCGGATCAGAAGGTCATAGAGGTGTTGGAAAAGGAAGGCGCAGTATTGAAGTCAGGAAGGATCGTACACGATTACCCCGCCTGCTGGCGTTCCCATCACCGATTAGTCTGGGTTGCTAGACGAGAATACTTCTATTGGGTTGACAGATTGGGAGATAAAGCTGTAGAAGCAGCCCAGAAAGTCGAGTACTTCTACGACGCTCCAGCTAATAGGTTCCTCTCCATCATCAAGGAAAAGGTTCCTTGGTGTATCTCCAGAGAGAGAGTGTGGGGGACACCTCTGCCCATATGGGTTTGCAAAAGTTGTCAGTATGCTAACGCGGTCTTCTCTCGAAGCGAGATTGTAAAGAGGGCGCTGGAGCTGCCTGATGGGCCTGATTTTGAGCTTCATCGTCCTTGGATAGACAGGGTTGTGCTGAAATGTGGGAAGTGCGGTGGGTCATCATATCGGGAGCGTTTCGTCTTGGATACTTGGCATAACAGCGGCGCGTCCCCATATGCTTCAGTCACAGACCAAGAGTACGATGAACTTGTCCCAGTGGAATTCCTAACAGAGGGGATAGATCAGACTAGGGGATGGGCTTACACCCTGCTAATCGAAAATGTCCTGCTTTCTCAGAAACCACAAGCTCCTTACAAAGCATTTCTATTTCAGGGCCATGTGCTTGACGAGAAAGGTAACAAGATGAGTAAGAGTCTTGGAAATATGATCGAAGGGCTAGAAGTTTTGAGTAGGGAGCCTGTTGATGTGCTCCGTTTCTACTTGATGTGGAAGGCTGCGCCCCTCGACAGTCTCAACTTCAGCCCAGTAGAAATGCGCGGGCGACCTTATCAGATTCTAAATACGTTGTATCATCTCCACGTATATTTTGTGCAAAACAGCAGCTATGACGGGTTCGACGAATCCACCCATATACTGCCATGGACTGAAAAACAAGGTCTGCTCAGGGCTCAGGAGCAGTGGCTTCTCTCCAGGCTCGTTAATCTTGTGGAGACCGTCACAGATGGATTTGAGAGTTGTAGATATCATGAAGCTGCAAGAGCATGCGAAGACTTCATCATAGAAGACCTCAGCCAACTGTATATTCCTCTTACCAGAGGAGACATCTGGGATGACAGTCCTAAGACCTTGAGCAGAAGGCTAGCTGTTTACGTGATTCTGCGCCATGTCCTTAGGACACTTGACATACTGTTGCATCCTTTGTCGCCATACGTCACCGAATACCTTTATCAGACATGCTTCAAGAAGAGTAGGGAGAGTGTTCTACTCGACGACTGGCCTAAGATAGATCAATCTTATCGTAGACATGAGCTAGAAGAAGATTTTGTGGTCCTTAGAGAAGTTATTTCTCTGTCTAATGCTGCCCGGATGAAGGCAAAGCTAAAGCGTAGGTGGCCTCTTCGCAGCGCCATCCTCTACATGAATGGAGGAGATGTGTCAAAGCTGAACAAGCACTTCGTTTTGCTGGAGGAGCAGATGAACGTCAAACAGGTTACTGCAGCCAAGTCTTTGAAGGACATGCCTGTTAAGATAATCCTGCAGCCACGGTACAATCTCCTTGGCCCTAAGCTCAAAGATCTGATGTCTAAAGTTACTCAATGGTTCTCGACAGCGGACACACTGGAATTATATGATGAGCTATCAGCAAAGGGTTCAGTTTCTCTGCGCATACGCGATCAGACGGTGAATATTTCTGGAGACGAGTTGGAGCTGAGACTTGAACCCAAGGAAGGATATGCTTTAGCCGAGAGAAATGGGGTGATCGTAGCTCTGCTGGTTGAAAGGAACCGCGAGTTGATAGCTGAGGGTGCTGTCAGAGACCTAGCCCGTAGGCTGCAAGCCTTGAGAAAAGAAAGAGGATTCAACCCAACAGAGATCTTGGACATTGCTTACGCGGCGGGCTTGGATGATGAGTGGTTTGAACTCTTGGAGCCAAAGCTTCAGGAGCTGAGCTTCTTAGTCAGGGTGAAAGAGGTGCGTTTGGAGAAAGATGGTTCGAAGAAACTGGATTGGTCAGAAGCTGAGATAGATGGCAGAACGATAAAGCTTTATGTTGGACGCAACTAATCCTTTTCAGTCTGCGTAAGCTTAACACCCATTACCTTAGCAGCCCAGTTCACCAAAAAACCTAATCGTTGGGGAAGCAGGCTCTTTACAAAATCCATGTCATCGTTATTGAAAGTTTTGATCAGGCGTAGAATACTGAAGTAGATCAATATTCCTAGAAAGATTAAGACTGGAAGAAGAGCTATGAGTCTGAGATATCCACCTACCGTGTTCACTATCAGCATTAGTATAATCCCCATCACAGTCGCGGCTGTAAGTGAGGATATGTAGGCTCTCCAGTCAATCACTAGGAAACCACGTTTGTAAGCATATAGCTCTATGACTAGCGTGATAACTATGATCATTGTGGCTCTGCTCCACGCCAACACCTCGAAGCCCAGAAAAGGCGAAAGAGTCAACATGAATATTGCAAACGTCGTCAGCCCTAATATGTTGGCCCGCATTACTCTACCGGCGTTTTGACTCGCCAAGAGGCTTGCGTTATGAATTGATGAGATCACGGTGACTCCCATAACGGCGGAAATTATGGCTGCAGATGTGGCTGCCTGTATGTATTGGGCTCCAAAGAGTTGTGTAAGTGGCTTGGAGAGGGCAGCTATCTGGAAGCTCATAGGGATGGCTATCAGAGAAACGTATCTAGTGTATTTCCTAGCCAAGATTAGAAATGTTTGGCGCGAGTCTTGAGTAAACAGTGCTGATAATCTGGGCAGCAGAGCTAGGGAGATGGCGTTGGGGGCGAAAGCAGCTATTAAAGAAGCTGCTACAGCCACATTGTATATGCCGAGTTCTGAAAGGGTGAATCGGCCTAATGCGAACAGTTTGTCGATCTGAGTTACGCCAAACACCACCACTGAAGAAACTACGACTGGAACCGAGTATCTGAGAACCTCCGTGTGGGAGAGCCTTTCGGTTGGTCCCCTGGCTATCGATCCCAGATTTATAGCGCATATGATGACCATAAGAACATCGCTTACTATCCACGCTGTCAGAACGCCAGTCACCCCAATCCCTAGGACAACCAGACCGATGGCTAGAAAATATCTAACCATGAAAGAGAGCGTGTAATAGATCCCTGCTTTGGCAGTCCTATTCAATCCTACAAGAG
>JACQRY010000062.1 GCA_016206275.1 Nitrososphaerota archaeon | reverse complement strand
TGTAATGTCAGTCTAACTATATTTGATGCCGCTCCTCTTACTACATGAACTTGGAGACCTACCAAGTGTCTGAGGAGCTCAGAAGGTTGCTCAAGGCACCATTAGGCAGCTTGATCCTTGCAGACGAAGTATCGAAGAGCACGGTGGAGGAACGTGTGAAAGGCTGCAAACTCATTGTAGCTGTGGGCGACAGAACTACGGAATCGTTGTTTTCAATGAATATTGTGCCAGATGTGCACGTCATTGATGGTCTAGAGAAGAGGATGGTAAGGGATTTGCCGGTTTCTACCTTCGTCACGGAGATCAGAGTTCGGAATCCTGCGGGATTCATATCTGAGGAGGCTATTGGCGCGGTGGAGGAATCGTTTCAGAGGCAGAAGCCTGTAAGGATATTGGTGGAAGGGGAGGAAGATCTCTTAGCTCTTATATTTGCAGCGAAGTATCCTGAAGGCACCGCGATTCTCTACGGGCAGCCGGGGGAAGGAGTTGTTGTTCTGATCGTAGATAGAGTGTCAAAAGAATTGGCTGTAGGCTTGCTAAGGGATATAGGCATAGAATAAGAACCCTTTCGTTTTTGCTGGGTGTTTATGTCTGTGTTTTGGGTTGTCCTCTGGGGGGGTTCTTATTGGTTCGGGGTTTGGCTTTAGGTGTTTTTGTTTTGTTGACGGTCTCTTCTGGTTGTTTAGGGGTGGTGTGATGCGTGGCGATTGCTGAGTTGTTGGCGCCCGATGTGTGGTAGGGGCCATTATTCGCGTAAGACGAATACGGTTTGGGATACGCTCTTGGTTCTCAAAGGTTTTATAGTCATCTGGGAGCCGCAGGGTTTGGACGAAGAGCCGTGGCTTTGGAAATACTGTCAGATGCTGAAAACAAGCTTTTGGAGAGGAGAGAGATAAAGACTCTCTTCAAAGGTCTGTCAGGTAAACTCACTCGAAGTAATGCTGTTGAGACTGTATCCTCTACTCTTAAGGTAAACACAAAGCAAGTCCATGTGGTAAATCTTATGCCGTCGGCAGGTTCAAGGAATATCAAAGGTTTCTTCTATGTTTACCGCGACGAAGCTGCTGCAAGAAAACATTTGCCTAACTACCTGTTTCTAAGAGTACTTCCAAAAGAAGAAAGGCAGAAAGCTGCTGCGGCCAAGAAGGCTAAGGCTGAGGCCAAGCCAGCTGAGAAACCTGCCAAGCCAGCTGAGAAGGCTGGAGAAAAACCTGCCGAAAAGCCTCCATCCAAGGTTGAACGCAAATCTGAAGGGAAATCAGCAGGTAAATCGGAAGGTAAGACTGACGCCACGCCTGCAGCTAAGACCGAAGAAAAGTCAGAAGCAAAACCTGAGGCTAAAGCTGCAGCTAAGCCTGCAACTAAACCGGCAGCCAAAGAGTCTAAGTAAGGCTACGAACCATGTCGGAACAGAAACAGCCCCAACAACAGCAGAAGAAGAAAAAAGCGAGCCCACAGGTCTGGAAGTTCTACAAGTCAGAAGGCTCAGACCTGAAGAGACTGAGGAAGGAGTGCCCTCGGTGTGGAAAAGGTTTCTTTCTGGCGGAGCATAAAGACCGGTTGACCTGTGGTCACTGCGGCTACACCAGTTTCAAGTCACACTAGATTCTGCAAGTAGTTTTCTAACTTCATCTCTAACTGCCCTGGTGACGTGTGGGGCCAGGAAAGGTTGAAAGGGTGCGAGATACCTCAAGTCCAAGGCCTTCCTAGCCTCTTCCCTTCCGCCTTCCTTAAGATAGCCTTGGAGGAAAGCTCGAGTTAAAGCTCGTGTTCCAGACGAGTACGGCGTCATTTTACATGAGAAATAGATGAATTCAGCTATGTCCCAAGCCTTATCACCATTCCTAGATGCCTGTTCTAGATCGGTGAGGAAGATTTCACCTTTAGAATAAATGGTGTTGCTGGGCTTCGTATCACCTAAGGAATAACCGTTTTTGTGAACCTTAGACAGGGTTTCCCCGTAGTAGGTGACTGCCTCTGATTTCTTCGTTTTTCCTTTGACGATCTCTGAGGCTATGTGGGCCAGGCTCTCCCCTTCAATGAACTTTGTCATCATGATTCTGTCGTTCAGCACTATCGCTTCAATTTCAGGTGTGTGTATGCCGATCCCTCTCAGATCTACAGATGCCCTATACTCCCTGTGCATTCTTGCTAAGGGAGACATGTTGAAATGTTTGGCGCCGACCGCCCAGATGTTTAGGAGCGCCCATTTGAATGAACGCAGATCCTTGAAGTGTTTCACGGCGAACGAAGCAGACTTTGACCCATCGTTAATGCGATACCTTTCTGCGACATTATAGAGTTCGCCTAACTGTTCGGTTTCTACTTGAGTGTTAGCATCGTAACCCAAGTTCTCCAGGACTATTTTAAGCCAGTTACTGCCTTCAACAATTAGAGTTCCTTCCTTAATTCTCCACCAGTGTTTAGGATTCTTCAAGTCAGGGGGGATTTCGCCTACCTCTCTAGTGCGACGGATCTTGGAAAGAGCCTCTTTTCCTACTATTTTTAGGCCGACTCTGCCAGCATAACCGTGGACCGCGTACTGGGCGAGGCCCCTTGCAGTATCTGTAACCAAATGGGAAAGTTTGGCGAGCTGCCCGCTTGTGATAGAGTGCTCTAGGAGCCTTACATACCCGTTTTCAAGCACGAGAAGCCGCTGTGCTTCCAGCTCCTTCACTGCCTCAGCGAAGCCTTCAGCTGCGAAACCGATATTCTCTTCTTTGAGAGGACTACCATATGTTTTCGCATAACTATAGAGGGCAGGAGGGTAGATTGCTGCTCTCTTCCTCAGTTTCTCAAACAAGAAGTATTCCGCAGGAATAAGCAGCTCTGACGCAAAATCATTGTAAGACGCTACTATTTCGGCCAAAAGCTCCATAGCGACTCGACGCTTATAGACCAATTCGATTCTTCGTAGGAAATCTTCTCCGAGCGCGGGCTCGTAGATGTTTAACAGTCTGCCTACGACGAACTCTCCTAGGAACGCTTTTGATGCATCCTTCTCTAATGCTTGGCTATCCACTAGCAGGGCTGATACGCTGACTTCGCCTTCGACGTAGAAGTATCTAGCTCTTTGACGATAACTATTCAATACTAGGATAACGTCATAGTCACTGTCTTCCTTAGCGTAACCTGCGACTCTGGAGCCGTAGAGAGCTATGGCCACTCGCTCACTGCTAGGAGCAAGGCTGGCTACCTCTTTGAGAACAGCCTTCTTCCTGTCTTCAGGGATCCTGTCCTTAACTCTTCGAAGTGACTGGCTGTTCAAGCTCCTTCAGCTTTGAGAGCAGAGCGGGATCAAAAGACGTGTTGACAATAGCTGACATGCTGACTTTCACCATGTTGCTTTCTGGTGGTAAACGTGCAGCGGGCAGGCTTTTTTCCAACCATTGGCTTAAGGTCTTGGCGTGCAGATTCTTATCCTCTAATCCGTCTGGAAACCTTTTTTCAACTAAACGGATAAGCGCCTTGTCTTCCAAGATTTTATTTGGCTCGAAGAGAACTTCCTTGTCAGCGTATTGAGCCTCGAAAAGTGTGGTGGTCGCTTCGTCTGACGTTGTCTCCATGCGTGTGAACCGTCTGACTAGCTCAACATAGTGCATGAATTCGTGGGCTATGACTGCGTGAAGAGTCC
>JACQRY010000065.1 GCA_016206275.1 Nitrososphaerota archaeon | reverse complement strand
GGTGAAGTCAAACTTTACGGCGTCGAAGCAGGAGGGTTAGGTATCGAGACGGGGAAGCATGGAGCATCTCTCACCGCGGGCTCAGAAGGGGTCTTCCACGGAATGCTAACCTATGTTCTTCAAGACGATGAGGGGCAGATCGTCAACACTCACAGCGTTTCAGCCGGCTTGGACTACCCAGGAGTAGGCCCTGAACATGCTTTCCTTAAGGACTCAAGCAGAGTGAAATACGCGGTTGCAACCGACAAAGAGGCCGTCGACGCCTACCTTGAGCTGAGCAGACTTGAAGGCATCATTCCAGCTCTTGAACCCTCACACGCATTAGCTTACACATACAGACTGGCAAAAGAAATGAAGCGGGATCAGACCATATCCGTAGTGTTGTCAGGCCGAGGCGACAAGGATGTCGAGGTAGTAGCGAATTTCACAGGTGAAAAGATCTGAGCAATCTAACAGCCGTCTTCAACGCCCTCAGAAAAAGAGGCGAAGGAGCACTCATAGGCTTCACAACCGCAGGCGACCCCGATCCCGACAGCTCGCCAAGAGTCGCCCAAGCTTTGATAGAAGGAGGAATAGACATCTTGGAGCTGGGGATACCCTTCTCCGATCCCATTGCTGACGGCCCTAGCATACAAGCATCATCGCAGAGGGCTCTAAGTGGCGGCACTACACCTCAAACCGCCTTAAACATGGCTAGGCAACTAAAAACTCAAACAAGCATACCGATAGTCATCCTAACCTACTACAACATCATCTACCACATGGGGCTAGAACAATTCTTCGCCAAAGCGAGATTCAGTGGCGTGGACGGCGTTGTAGTGCCTGATCTGCCTGTCGACGAAGCGGATGAATACAGAGCTGCTGCAGCCAAGGAGAAGATAGACACCATCTTCCTAGCTACTCCAGCAACACCCGACCCCCGTCTAAAGAAGATAATCGGCTGCTCATCTGGCTTCATCTATTTGGTCTCCGTTTATGGGGTAACTGGCGCTAGAAGTGGCGTGCAGAGCATAACTCTTGAAACTTTAAAGCGTGTGAAGAGGCTGACGGACCTGCCTGTTGCCGTGGGCTTCGGAGTGTCCAAGCCTGAGCACGCGGAGACGCTTGTATCAAGCGGGGCGGATGGAGTTATTGCAGGCAGCCTTTTCTCAGATATTATCAGCAGCCATCTAGGCAACTTAGAGGAAACGTGCAGCATCATAAAGCAGACCGCTTCAGGTCTCAAGCGAGCGACCAAGAAAGCAGCTATTACTCATATAGGAGAAACCTCCCCTAGTCGCTAGATGTTCTATGACTAAGGCATCTGGAAACTTAGCAGATCTTCTTAGCGGAACCTTTGACCCCTTGCACAAGAAGGCTTCCGACGGCATACCGTTATTCAACATGTATGTAGACGGTTCGTGGAGTAATTCTTCAGATGGTGCAACCGTTGATGTTGACACCCCTATAGATAACAGTATTATCGCTCGTGTACCGCAAGCATCTCAAAGAGATGTGGAGCGTGCAGTAGCCTCAGCCCACGATAACTGGCAGAAGATACGCGACATACCAGGAATAGAAAGAGTGGAAATCTTTCATCTGACTGCAAGGCTACTGCAGGAACACGAGGAAGATTTCGTCAACACCTTGATGTTGGAAGCGGGGAAACCTCCGAAGGACGCTGCTGGAGAAGTTCATGCTGTGATAGACAGACTTAAGCTTGTAATGGAGGAGGCTCGAAAGATCTTCGGCGAATATCTTCCTGGGGATTGGTCTGAAGACACTTTAGGTAAATTCGCCTTGGTGATTAGAGAGCCTGTGGGCATTGTTGCAGCTATCTCGCCCTTTAACTACCCCTTATTCATAGGTGCGACCAAGATTATTCCAGCTTTACTTGCTGGTAACGCTGTGGTATCGAAGCCTTCTGTTGAAAATCCCCTTTCCATGCTACTCTTTGCGAGATTATTGGAGAAAGCTGGGATCCCAGAAGGAGCATTGAATGTAGTTACTGGTAGTGGAGGTAAGGTAGGTGAGGCGTTGGTTTCCAGTGATAAGGTGGCTTTGGTTACTTTTACGGGGAGCACGGAGATTGGGCGTAGAGTGGTTCAGGCAGCCGGGATCAAGAGGCTGCATCTTGAATTGGGGGGCAAAGGCATGGCTGTAGTATTGGATGATGCTGATTTGCAGCTAGCTGCTAAGAGGTGTGTTGAAGGTTCTTTGAAGAACGCGGGGCAGAGGTGTGACGCTATCAGCGCTATTCTAGTCGTAGAAAGTGTCGCTGACAGGTTCGTTGAACTGTTGGTCGAGGAGGTGGATAAGTGGAAGGCTGGCGATCCGCGTGACGAGTCGGTGAAGGTTGGTCCTGTGATTAACTCGGCTGCCGCTGAGAGGATACATGGCCTAGTGCAGGATGCTGTTGAGAAGGGCGCTATTCTGCTTAAGGGTGGAACATATAGTGGTTGCACATACGCGCCTACAGTGCTGGATAAAGTTCCTTTGACTGCCAGAATAGCTTGGGAAGAAACCTTCGGCCCTGTTGCCACAATCATGAGGGTTAGAGACGAAGATGAGGCGATAATGGTAGGCAAAGAGTCCCGTTACGGCTTGGATTCATGCGTCTTCACCAACAGCTTCTACAAAATGTGGAAGATGGCCAAACGTCTTCAAGTAGGCGAGGTCACCATTAACGATCTTCCCCGGCATGGGGTGGGATACTTTCCCTTCGGCGGCTCAAAAGAGTCAGGTGTGGGAAGAGAGGGAGTAGGATACAGCATCGACGAAATGACCAACCTCAAGACCATAGTGTTCAACCTTGAACCTGGCCAGCTAGGTAAGACTCGCCGCATACATAATATGTGAACAATTACCGCTGCAATCGGGTAGGACCAAAGCAAATTGCCACCATTTGAATCGAACAGCGAAACTACAGCGCCTTATGTGACCACGCTACCACAGAAAGTGTGCCAAACGTTCAGAAGTCGAAATTAATCATGAAAGGCATCATCGACGCGCATCTCCATCTTAACCTCGCCTCACAGGTAATGCATGAGTATGCCCGCAAGAACAAGCAGACGCTCACCCTGCAAGGTCTTCTAGAAGGCATGAGGGCCCGGAAAGTCAGAAAAGGCCTGCTCATAGCCAGCTTCGAAGAAGGAGGCGGTAACCAGGAAAGCATGGAGCTCTCAGACAGGTCACATGGTAAACTAGCTTTCGCAGCCACAGTAAACCCATTAGCCGACACCAAATCCCAGCTGCGATTCATAGAAGAGAATAGGTCAAAAGTAGCCGCCATCAAGCTCACTCCCGGATACTTACCATTTTATCCAGACGACAAAACCTGTTCACCGATCTACGAATACGCTATCAGCAGAAGGCTTCCCGTCATCATCCATACTGGAGACACAGCTACAAGACAGTCGAAGGTGAAATATGCTCACCCGCTCCACGTTGACGAAGTAGCTTCAACCTATCCGGAGATGAAAATCGTCATCGCGCATCTAGGTAACCCTTGGACAATGGATGCAGCTGAAGTCATCTACAAGAACGAAAATGTCCACGCAGACATCTCAGGCCTCCTATTGGCCGGCTCAAATTACTACGAGCAGCAGATCAAAGACACGGCATCTAGAATTTCAGAAGCAATACACTACATTGGTGACGCTAAAAGGATCATCTTCGGCTCAGACTGGCCTTTCAGCAGGATCGACGACACCATTAGACTAGTCCAAATGCTAGATATAGGAGAAGATGACAGGGATAAGATCCTAGGTGCTAACGCGTCCAGCTTGTTCGGATTAACGTAGAATGTTTTACGAGGCCAAACCCAACTAGGTAGCTGGAGGGGAAAAACATCACAAATGCACGTACGGTGGTGGATTGAGTGCGATACGTCGAGTGACACTCACCAGAACACAGATCAGGGTAGTAAAATAAATCACCAACACGCGGTCACTATAACTTATCAGAATTGGATGGGTACTTTACTCCTATAGAGCATAAGTCTAGACTATTGCATACGTTAGACCTAGCTCACCATTACCATCTTTGAGACAGGAGTTTGGAATTTCATAAATACTGTTAGTTCCAAGGTTAGGTGTTTTTAAATGGACAGCTTTGCCGCCTTCCCCTTCACCAGCCGTTACACAAATGTCAACGGCTTCAAAATACATTACGTCGAAGAAGGAGAAGGCAGACCCATCCTATTTATCCACGGCAACCCTACATGGTGCTATGAATGGAGAAACATCATACCAGCACTTTCCAAGCATGGTCGATGCATAGCCTTCGACCTAATAGGCTTCGGCAGATCAGACAAGCCTGATATCGACTACACCTTCAAGCAGCACGCGGACATAGTTGACGGCTTCATCAAACAAATGAACCTTAGAGACATGATCATGGTTGTACACGACTGGGGAGCAACCTTCGGAGCGTGGTACGCCATACACCACCCAAGCAACGTTAAGGCAATAGCCATGTTCGAGCCCCAAATCAACACAGCAACATGGGACGACTATCAAGGAGAAAGAAGGAAAAAATTCGAAATGTTCCGCGACCGAACAATCAACTACGAGCTAGCCCAAGTAAAGAACCTCTTCGTAGAACAGATAATCAACAGTGTACTGAAAAAAGACAGGATGAACGAAGCCATGAAGATGTACAGGGAACCCTTCCCAACAGTTGAGTCAAGAAAGGCCATCAGAAGATTCCCTGAGATGCTTCCCATCGGAGAAGACTCGGAAACATACAAAGAGTTCAAGAAGATAGAAGAAGGTCTCTCCACCCTCAACATCCCAATGTTGCTCCTAACCGTTACTCCAGGAGCCCTCATGACAAAAGACAGGCTCGCAAGAGTCAAAGAAAAGATCAAACATCTTCAGACAAAGAATCTAGGTCCAGGGCTGCACCACTTCCACGAAGATTATCCGCAAGAAATCTCAGCAACAATCGTGGAATGGATGAAGACCAACAATCTTAACTAACAATATCCAGAACACCTCCAATCAAACTCAAAACCCCACTCAGCTACTAGGAAACTCGGCACCAAACAACCCATCTACCCACCACATAGCGCCAAAGAAGAATTACCATCACCACAAAGGTTTCTTCATCACTATGACAACCAAGCACAGAAAGATACAATTCACCGATAACAGCAACGGATTAAATCAACACTATCCAATTCTTTTTAAACTCCCCCCTTAGGTCAATTTCACACCGGAGCTTATAATACAAGAGACCATAAACCCTCTAGAACCGAGCAGCCTACATCGATCCTCCCCTCCATCTTTATATTGCCTATAGGCCTACACACCACACACCGGCGCAAGCACCAGAAACACCCAAACCATTCCGTCAGCCTCTTATGGATGACCGACCAAGCCTGGGAAACTCTTGCAGCTACGCTCCGTCTTTCTTACAATTCTAGACATCCACCAGTAGCAATCAAACTCATCTAACAACATTCCCTTAGCAAGATCAAGATCTTGCAGAAATCAATGGAAATTTTTTTTCCAGTAGCGCAAGGGATCTGCAGATTCTTAGTAACCGAAGGAGCCTCTCCATAGAGCTGCTTCAACTCCCCATCCACCTTCATTCATACAACCCCCATTGAAACCATTTCCTATACGTGCTGGCGCAGACCCCTAAACACACTACAAACCATAACATCAACCCTTTCACTTGATGATACCGTCACCCCGATAAGTTGACAAAACCCTGAACCAATATTAACCAGCGTCTAAGAGATGCCTTGTAGATGAAGGAGAAGGACGCCTTAAGACAGAAGTTCTCTTCGGAGCCAGACAAATACTACAAGGTAGAGCTCTTCGACAGAGAAGGCTTCACCAGACGCCAGTGCGCATCATGCGGCAAATTCTTCTGGAGCTTGGACTCGCAGAGAAAGGTTTGTGCAGAACAGCCCTGCCAATATTATGAGTTTCTAGGTAACCCTCCAACTTCCCTCAAACTCGACTACATTGAAACCTGGAAGCGAGTCGAAGAGTTTTTCGCGAAGAATGGCCATACAAGCGTGAGGCGCTACCCTGTGGTTTGTCGGTGGCGTCCGGACCTATTCTTCACAGTCGCCTCCATCATAGACTTCCAGCGGATAGAAGGAGGCAAAGTTGTGTTTGAGTTGCCTGCCAACCCTCTCATCGTGCCTCAAATGTGCCTCCGATTCAACGACATACAGAATGTCGGTGTCTCAGGGAGGCACTACACTTCTTTCTGCATGATAGGGCAAGCAGCCCTAGCCAACTCAGAAGGCTACTGGAAGGATCACTGCATAGACCTTGACTACGACATGCTCACACAAGTCCTTAAGATCCCGAAGAAGGAGATAGTGTTTCTTGAAGACGTTTGGGTAGGTTACGGAGCCTTCGGCTACTCTCTTGAATACCACGTGAGGGGATTAGAACTAGGTAACGCCGTCTTCACAGCATTTGAGGGCACCATAGATGACTACAAAGAAATGCCCGAAAAAGTCATCGACATGGGCGCAGGCTTAGAAAGATTCGCATGGATCACACAAGGCACCCCAACCAGCTACGACTGCGTCTTCGGCCCCGTAATCCCAAAAATGATGAAGGAACTCGGAGTCGAATACGACGAAGACTTCTTCATGAAATACGCCAAGATAGCAGGCACAGTAAACGCTGACGAAACCCCCGACGTAAAAGCAGCTAAAATGAAGGTAGCAAAGACCTTGGGTGTCTCCCTTGAAGAATTAGAAAAGAAGGTCAAGCCCCTGGAAGCAACCTACGCAGTCGCTGACCATGCGCGCACCCTAGCCTTCTCCGTCGCCGACGGAGGACTCCCCAGCAATGTGGGTGGCGGGTACAATCTGAGGGTCATATACAGGAGAGCAGTAGACTTCCTCAACGAATTCAAATGGGAAATAAAGCTCGAAGACATAGCCAAATGGCATGTTGACTATCTGCGCCCTATATACCCCGAGCTCGAGGAACACAAGAATGACATCGACATCATACTCGGAGTTGAGGAGAAACGATATCAGAGTACCAAGGAAAGAATCGGGAAGATAACTGCTAACCTCCAGAAATCCTCGAAGACCTTGGGCGAAGAAGACCTGATCCGCCTCTACGACTCTGAAGGAGTCACACCAGAAATGCTCGCAAAACACGGCTTACAAATCACCATCCCACAAGACTTCTACGCCAAAGTCACCGCCAGACACGTGGTGCCCAAGAAGATGATCGAAACCTACAAGTTCGACGTAGAAGACCTTCCTCCAACAAGACTCCTATTCTATGAAGACCAAAGCCTCTTTGAATTCCAAGCCAAGATCCTCAAGATCTTCGAGGGAAGATTCATCGTCCTAGACAAAACAGCGTTCTACGCCAGATCAGGAGGCCAAGAACCCGACATAGGCACGATAGAAGGATTTGAAGTCGTAAACGTGGAGAAATACGGACACGTAGTGGTGCACGAGCTCAAGACAGTTTCCGCGCTAGCTGAGGGCCAAGTAGTCAACTGCAGTGTCGATCAGCACAGACGGGGAGTATTGATGAGGCATCACACTGCTACTCACGTGCTGAACGGTGCCGCAAGGAAGCTCCTCGGACCGTGGGTGTGGCAGCACTCTGCCTACAAAGACATCGACAAAGCAAGACTCGACATCACCCACTACGCACACCTAACTAAAGACGAAATCCAGAAGCTAGAGGAGATGGCTAACCAAATAGTCGTCAAAAACATCCCTGTTATCAAAGAAGTTCTACCAAGAGGAGAAGCCGAATCCAAATATGGCTTCACCATCTATCAAGGCGGCGTTGTCCCCAGCAAAGAAGTGCGGATTCAGAACATTGTAGACTGGGATGTGGAGGCCTGCGGAGGCACCCACTGCAACAGAACAGGAGACATAGGATTCATCAAGATTCTGAAGGCCGAGCGGGTCCAGGACGGAATAGAGCGGCTTGAATTTGTAGCTGGCGAAGTGGCGTTAAAACAGGTTCAATCCCAGTCTCAGACCATTTCCGAGCTGAGCCAACGCCTCAGCGCACCCCATGACAAGATCGTTGAATCCGTCAACAATAGTCTAACCCAGCTTGAGAACTTGAAGAAGCAGCAGAAGACCTTGATGAAGAGGGTTTCATCAGCCCTTGCTAAGGAAATTGCTTCTTCTGCTACGAGCATCGACGGCGTAAAGGTTCATGTAAGCCCGGATGTGGAGTTATATGATGATTATCAGATAGCTCTAGGAG
>JACQRY010000060.1 GCA_016206275.1 Nitrososphaerota archaeon | reverse complement strand
ATAACTGTAGTTCCCTCCTTGCTTGTCGAAGCAAATTCGTTATGAGAGAAAATACATCTGCTGCTCTTGTGACTGTCCTTGTCCGCTTGTAGCGCTAACGGAAATGTGGAGTAGTTCCCTTCGCCCTTTGGATGTTTTCTTCGAAAATAGGGCCTAATTGTCTGAATTGAGTTTCTTTATGCCCGGCTGTGGATTGATGGTCTAACCTCTTGGTGATCCATTGGTTCATTATTCTTGTTAAGCCGACCTACTGGTCGATTCTCTAGGCTCTGATGTCTATTGTTTCATGCGTTATTGTCGTTTTGTCAGGTATCAACTCATGGGGGGAAATCTTAGCTGCTGAGACAAGGCAACCCTCGCCAATGGTCACATCGTTTCCGATAACGCTTACGCCAAGGACCCAAGTGGGCTTGGACTGTAAAGATTTGATGCGTACATGTCTCCCCATGATGCTGTCTTGAATCTCGGCTCCATCCCCAATAACAGTCCGATCCAGAATGGAAGACCTCTCTATTGTCACGTCTTCTCCAATGATACTAAAATTATCAATACAAGAATCCCTAATCGTGGTACCATCCCCTATCTGACAATGCCTCCCAATCAGAACAGACCCCTCCAGCTTAACATTGCCTTCCATAACTTTCCTAACGATCTCTTCCTTCCTCCTCAAAGAATCTGGGCTCTGCCCCTGTATCCAAACTCTCCCCAGCTTCTGAATCGGTTCGCCAAAATAGAATAAGGGAGTCTTGCTTTTCAGGACCCTCAGCATAGTCTGCAAATAGCTTTTGGGAGTGCCTACATCATGCCATTCCCCTTTTAAGGTGTATCCGTAAATTGGGTATCCCTCTTGGACTAGAAAGGGAATGAAATCCATGCCAAAGTCAAGACGCCCCTTCTCCCTAACTGTGGCTTTGATCTTAGGATGAGAGAATAGTTCTCTCACTTTGGGCGACATCAGGTAGATCCCCGAGTTAGCCAACTTAGAAGGAGCTTCCTCTTTCTTCGGTTTTTCTACAAACCTCTGAATGATGCCGTCCTTACCCAAGTCGGCTATACCATACCCTTCAACATCCTCAACGTAAGTAAGTGCTACAGTCATAAATGCATTCTTCTCCTCGTGAAACCGAACAAAATCAAGTATATCCAAGTCAAAGAGATTGTCACCCTGAACCACCATCACAGGACCATTAATGTTGTAATAATCCATGTTGATGCGCACCGAGTCGACACTTCCAACATCCTCGACATGCGGTTGATACTTTATGTGAACACGGGGAGAAATTCCATATTCAGCTGAAATACCAGTGCCTTCTCGAAAATAGTCAAAAAGGCTCTTATAATTTATGTAACCCTTCGCTCCGAATATGAAGTTCTTAACGCCCTGAGTGGCTAATTGGGTCAAAGCGAATTCTACTACGGGTCTGTTGAAAATTCTTACAACCGCCTTGGAGACCTCTGCGGTAAGAGGCCTTAGGCGTTTGGCTTCGCCACCTACGGGAATTATGACGGTAAGGTCATTTAAGTTCAATTTCTCAAAGCCTCAAGCACTTTATCTTGCTCGATAGTCGTCCTGTTTTCTTGGCTTCCAAGTGCTGGCGTCGTATTCGTTCATAACGCGGCTGTAAACTTTTAGTGTCTTAGCGGCGATGTTATCCCATTTGTATGAGGAGAGAGCTCTTTGGTAGGCAGCTTGGGTGAGTCTTTCTGCGTAAGCTGGGTCTGTCAAGATTTTTGTTATGCCCCATGCTACGGATTGGGCTGAAGGATGCACGAGAACTGCGTGTCTGTCGTGTTGAACGATTTCGCCTAATCCTCCTGTTCCGGTTGTAACAAGAGGGGTTTTTGCAGCTATCGCTTCAAGAGCAACTATTCCAAATGGTTCGTATAGGGAAGGCACTACGCACACGTCAGCTGTACGGAACAGGGATTTGACTGTTGGTGTGTCCAGGAAGCCGGAGATCAAAGTCTTGTGGGAGACACCCATCTCATTGGTTTTTGCCAGAAGCTGCTCTCTCAAATAGCCTTCACCCACAATCACAAATTTAGCGTCAACAGTTTTGAGTACATGCGGTATGGCTTCCACCAGTATTCTTGCTCCCTTTTCATGGACCAGTCTTCCCACGAACAGCACAAGCCTTTCATTGGGTAGAGCGAATTTGGCTCTGAAGGCCTTTTTGTCATATTCTCCCCTGAACTCTTGTAGGTTAACACCATTCGGTATGACATCTATTTTGCTATTGGGTGCGGAGAGGTTGCTTGAGATCTCAGACGCCATGTAGCCACTGCAGCATATGATTCTCCAAGCTTCTCTGGCAAGCCAACCTTCAGTTGAGCTTATCATTCGCTGGTAATCATCGTATATCCCTCCTCTTCTACCGTACTCAGTTGAATGAATAGTTGCTATCAACGGGATGCGAAACAGATGCTTCAAGCCTATGGAGGCGTTGGCTACAAGCCAGTCATGAGCATGTAGGATCTGAATTCTATTTTTATTGGACTTTACTATTTCAGCTGCTTTGATGCCTAGGTTGACGTTCATCATCGACACCCATGTTGCAAAGTCTGGTGTGGGAAACTTGTAGGAGTTTACCCGGTGAACTTTGATGCCGTCGACTTCCTCGTATTCTGGTGCTCCTGGATAATCACAAGTTACAATGTATACTGTGTTCCCTTTTCGAGCCAGGGATCTGGAGAGATTGTCGGTGTGGGGCGCTATTCCTCCTATGACGCG
This sequence comes from Nitrososphaerota archaeon, assembly GCA_016206275.1. Lineage (GTDB taxonomy): Archaea > Thermoproteota > Nitrososphaeria > Nitrososphaerales > JACQRY01 > JACQRY01. The sequence goes on along the minus strand of JACQRY010000060.1, from coordinate 986 downwards.
CGGTGGGAACTCCCAACTTAGCATCATGACTCCTAGTTGAGTCAAGGTTTCTCGGCTCTTTGAAGCGTTAGATCTACCGCGTCGCGGTAAGCCTGTAAGGTCTGCTTTAGCCAAGGAACGTGGTTCTGTGCGACAACCCTGATCTTCGATGTTGGAAGCTTATGGACTCTTTCTACTTCACTTTTCATCCAAGTAGATCTAGCTAGTAGAAGCTCACATTCAGAGGCTCCAAGCCATTCAAGTCCGTTTATGCAGCTGCTTAGGGGAGAAGAAAGAGATTGGGATCGGTGGGCTTCCAGACTGTGCAAGGTGAGAACAAACGGGAGATCAAGGGCCTTCTTCAGACCTATTGCAGCCACTGCAAACTGCCATTCATGGACGTCGACAAGATCAATCCGCCTAGACTCGTCGTAGCGAACATTCGACAGGATTCGTTGAACTTCAGCGGTGAGACTTAACGCCCAGGTCACGACAGACACATGAGGCCCCACGGGATTGGGAAGTCGGTGAACTACAAGACGATCAGAGAACTGCTCCTTGAGATAGGGAGCGTCATGAAAAGTCACCACGGTCACATCAACCTTTTCTTCAACTAACCCCTTAGCAAGCCGCTCAGTGTAATACGCCATCTCCCCAACTATTCTGGGAGGAAACTCCCAAGTTAGTAATGCTACGCCGAGGGGCATAGGTAAATCACTTCAAGTGAACACGGAGCAAACCCTGATAATGCCTCTTCCGGTCAAGAAATAGTGTTTGGAGCCTTGTTGATCTATGACGCTTTCCAAGTAACCGGATTCTTCGTGTGGTCCGAGGATATCGGTCAACTGCTCCACGGAGATCTTGGTCAATTGGGCGAGCTCATGAACCGTCTTGCTGGCTTTTTCATGCACCACTCCTAGGTTATGCATTATTAGAAGCAGTCTGACTGAGGGAGGGAGCTCTTTGTCGCTCATCGGCATCAGAACTTATGTAAGATACATGTGTTT
>JACQRY010000069.1 GCA_016206275.1 Nitrososphaerota archaeon | reverse complement strand
CTGCGAAGATATTGCCGTAGAAGTTTTCCAACGGAACTCGTGTCGCCTGGGCCGTAGTTTACGCCTGGTTGTACTATGACTAGAGGCAATCCGTCTAGAATCATCGGGAGGGCTACTTCGTAATGAGCCAGCCACTTGGTACGATCATATTCGGAAAGCCAGGGGCCGTTGTGACGATAGTTCTCATCCACCTGTTGTCCTTTAGTGTCTGAAAAGACTGCCAGGGTGCTTGTGTATACGCCCTTAGGTATCTCAAGTTCTCCCATGAGTTCGAGGACGTTTCGTGTTCCTTGGACATTTATGTCGTGAGCCATGCTCTTATCCTTCACACCAACCTTGTACCAACCAGCTATGTGAAAGACGCCGTCTGCTCTCATCATAGGTTTGCGCATACTTTCTTTGTCGAGAATATCTCCTTCCCATAGCTTGATGTTTTGATCCGCCATTCCATTCGTCGTCTTGGGATTACGTGCGAGAGCATTAACTTCATGTCCTTGCTGGGCTAGTTGTAGCGCCACATGTTTGCCGATGAAGCCGGTCGCCCCTGTTACAAAGTATTTCATGTGTCAACCCTATCAGTTTATCACAGCACCTATTAAGATGCTGATTAGAGCAGGAGAACTGTGCCTGACCTAGTATGACCGTAGATCAGATGCCCAGAGCAACTAGAACAAAGCTGATTGCTTATGCCTCACTATTCGCTGCGACATACATTCTTCTCTCGTATGTCAGCAGCTATGTTGTGGGGCCTCAGTTGAGGGGCGTCGATGCCCACTTTTGGAGAGCTTTGTTGATGACGATACTGGCCGCTAGGTTGAGAACTCGAGGGACCTACACTAATGGGTGTCATAGGCGGATTCCTCCTGCTAGGGGTTCCTGCGCCTGCAGCATTCCTGTATCTTCCGGCGAGCATATTTGCGGGATTGGTGTATGACTACTCTCTAAGGTCTGACTATGGTCGAGCTGTATTGAAGAAGTCGCGTGTAATTCCAGCCGCAATACTGAGCGGTGTTGCCGAGTCTGTTACTGCCATGGCTGGACTATTTGTCTTGGGCTTTCCTTTCGAGCTTCTGCTGGGAAGACTTGACTTGATTGGCATCGCTGGACCTATTGGAATCTTGCTCTATGGTTTAGGAAAGAATATTGTGATGAGCACTGTAGGAGCTTTGGTCGCGCTTTCTCTCTTGCCGAAGTTGCAGGCTAGAAGGGCGTATTGAGTATAACGATTTGAAGTTCTGCTGACTCTTAGGGTGTTTGGTGTTTGCGCCGGTGTAAAAACCGTTCAGGGGGTATATAAATACGGATGAGACGAGACAGGGGAGCTCGGGTAGGGGATGTTTCACCCAGCGGATATGAGGACTTTATCGGCTCGGGACAGCGGTTAAGCCTAAGCCCCGAGAGTCAGCAGAACGGAATAGACCCAAGGTTTTGAGCACTAGAGCTATGAAGGCTTGGCCAGATACAATATTCAGAAGTAGTGGGGACGGAGGGACTTGAACCCTCGATCTTTGGGTCACCGCAGCTCCTGAAGTACATCATCCCCTTACAGGTCAGCTGACCCATCTTCAAGCCAGCTTCTGGAGCCCCTAGCGGCAACCGAGGAAGGCTGCTAACGCCTTACCTTGCTAGGCGACGTCCCCCGTTCCGAAGTAGGACAAGTATTGATGTTAAATACATTATCAAGAATAGGGGCTATCTTAGGACTGCTGCTTTCGCTGATAGGTGTGCCTGCGCAGCGAGACCTCCCTCCCCTGTATATAAAGCAGCGACGTGTCGAAATAGCCCCGTACGATTATACGCTCTTATTAGTCATGACAAGCATTAAGAATGGGACGAAAAACCACCCTTCTCCTAACAGGAGAAAGAGATCATCTCTAAACTGATCAGCCATGAAGAATTCGTAAAGGTCGATATCAGATCCGGCAGAATAACACAGGTCGAAGATTTTCCTGAAGCCAGAAAACCCTCCTACAAGCTAAAGGTCGATTTCGGCAGCAAAATCGGCGTCAAGAACTCCAGCGCCCAGATCACCAACTACAGGAAAGAAGAACTGTTAGGAAAACAGGTGATAGCAGTAGTCAACTTTCCTCCAAAACAGATAGCTAATTTCATTTCCGAGGTATTGACTCTAGGAGTCCCAGATAAGGGTGGTAAAATAATACTGGTTAGGCCGGATAGAGACGTAGAACTAGGTGCAAAGATGTTTTAGAACAAGTCATCTTTGTTCGCCACTTGGAGCTGCCCCCAGATAGAGTTTGGTCAACTCCTTCTCCTCCAAAAGGTCTTGGCAACGCCCCTCAAACGCGATTCTGCCGCTCACCAGCAGACATGCTTTGTCCCCGATCTCTAAGGCTTTCCTAGCATTCTGCTCCACCAAGACTACAGTTAACCCCATTTCACGCGAAAGATCCACGATCTGTTTCAAAACCTTGTTAGCCACAAGAGGAGCAAGGTTACCGGTAGGTTCATCGAAAAGCATAGCCCTAGGCTTCCTGATCAAAGCCATCGCCATAGCCACCATCTGCCGTTCGCCCCCACTCAAGAACTGAGCTTTATCCTCCCACTTCTTCTTCAGAATAGGGAAAATCTCCACCAATTCTTTCGTCCTCTCACCCACATCATCCTTATGCACCGTGTAAGCCGCCATGCGCAGATTCTCACTCACCTTCAGACTAGCAAACACGCTATCCACCTGGGGAAGATAGGCCACACCCATTCTAGCAATCTCATGAGGAGACAACCCAACAAGATTACTGTTCCCGAAGACGATTTCTCCCCCATAGATCCTTGTCAACCCAAAGACTGAGCGAAGCAAAGTGCTCTTCCCACTACCATTAGGCCCAACTACAACATTGATCTTCCCAGCTTCAAACTGCGTCGTCAAGTCGAAGATGACTTGAAGCCTACCGTAGCCAGCATTGAGCCCTCTTATGGAGATCATCCTTTGTTAACGACCCAGATAACTGTCAATCACAACAGGATTCTCAAGAACCTCATTAGGTGAGCCGCTAGCTATGATCCTACCATTAGCCATCGCGTGAACGGAATCAACATACTTCAAAGCGATCTCCAAACGATGCTCCACAACCAGAAGCGTAACATCCAAAGTTTCAGTCAATCTGCGAAGATGGCTGAAAACCTCGTGGGCTAAAACCGGGTTGATGCCTGCAGCAGGCTCATCCATCAAGATGAGTTTAGCCCCACACATAAGCGCTCTACCCGCTTCGAGAAGCTTCATTTGGCCTCCACTGAGCTTGCTGGAGGCTTCATCACGGAGATGACCAAGCTTTAGCAGATCCGTCAAATGCAGCGCAGTCTCCGTCGCAGCTACTTCAGAAGCTGCCCATCGAGACCTAGCTGAAGCATATCGAAGAATTTCTCCAGGGTTTTTAGCAGCAGCCGTAACCATGTTCTCAAGAACCGTGAGTCTCAGGAAAGCCTTGGGGATCTGAAAGGTTCTCACCAAGCCCAGCCTGAAACGCTCATGCATACCAAGATCCGTCACATTAGTGTCCTCAAAGAAGACCTCTCCCCCGTCAGACAGATATTGCCCTGATGTGACGTTGATCAAAGTAGTTTTTCCGCTACCGTTGGGCCCGATTAGCATCGTAATTTCTTTGCGAGACAAATCAAGATCAACACCGTCTAGGGCTATTACCCCGCCGAAACGCTTCTTGATCCCTCTGCATCGAAGTATTGGTTCCACTAGGCGACAGTAAATAAAAAAGGTGGGGGTTCTATTTAGCGGTTAGGCGTATTGTTCGAATCCTGGCTTCCAGCTGACTTTGTCGGAACTAGCTATGTATGTGCCGACGATCTTCCATTCATAGGCGTTACCGGATCTTTCTAAGGCCCATACATCGTAGTCTCCTCCTAGCCTGTCACCTGCGTCGTTCAGCGTGGTCCAGCCAGATGCGCCGAAGAACTTGCCTGAGACTATTGGTAAGACTTGTTTGACGGCTGTTGGATCATATTTCCCGACAGCAAGTATTGAGAGGGTGTACACCCAGAGGATGTCGTGGATCGTGTATGTGTAGGTGTCTGGTTCTCTCCCGACCTGTGACATCACGTGCTGTCTGACTCTGCTGAAGAGTTCACTTGAGGTTGGGGCAAATATGGTGTGGAGGAATTTTGTCGGCTGGGAAAATGCTGCTCCCACTGCATCGTTCTGTAGAGCGCCTGAGCCGGCGGTTCCGTCGCTCCCGAACCATTTGACCTGCTTCAACACATCTCTCTTATCTGCTTCGTTTATGAGGACAACTGCTTCTTCGAAGGCTACTAGATGTATCGCAACCTCTCTGGCGTTTCTGGACGATATTGCGGATTGCACCTTACTGGCCAGCGTGGCCACTTCTGTTCCGAATTCTTTGGCTTCAATATTATATCGAATGCCTGAATCTACCGTGCCACCTAGGTTTTTGAAGGCTGTCTCTGTTGACGCTTTGAGCCCGTCACCGTATGTGTCGCCTCTCCATATGGGGATGTAGAACCTTATTCCCGCATCCCACATTAACCTGGCTAGGGCTGGGCCTTGGGCTCTGTCGTCTGGAATAAATCTGAAGACGTTGTCTCCGCCGACGGCCAAGTCCACTGCGGTTGATGATTGACTTGCTATGAGTATGTTATTCTGGTCGGCGTAAGGCTTCAAGTTTCTGACTTCCCCGCTGCTAAGGGGTCCTATGATGAACTTGATTCCTCTTGCGTTCATGGCTTGAAGCTTTTGAAGTGCCTGTTCGGGGAGGGTGGCAGTGTCGTCCATAACCAGTTCTATAGATGTCCCTGGTCTGACTGAGGAGAGCCAAGCATTGATATCGTCCCTGGCGAGCTCGAGTCCGGCTCTCTCGTTTTCGCCGAAGCTCCTAAGATCTCCGGTTAGTGAAAGCAAAGCTCCTATGTTTATCTTTCCAGAGAGTTGTGATGATTGTGCACCTCCTATCGCTGGTACGCCTACGACGCCTATGGCCGCACCGATGATTAGGCCGATGACAAGTAATGCGATGCCTTTGCCGAGCCATGTCTGCTTTGGTTGACTCATATGCGTCTGAGGCCTAGTCTCTCTATATAATCCTTTTTACCTTCTGAAACCATGGGAAATACTCATAATTATCTTCACTCTAATATTAACCAAAATACTAAATATTGGAAATTCTAAAGAATTTTAATTCAATAGCCGACAAGGCTAAATCAATCTGTTGTCGCCCTAAGAAGGCGAAGTGGCGTTAGAGCCCACTGTGGTGAGCGCAGTTCTATCCGGTAGCCTAGCAGCTCTTGCGAGTGTAGGCTTAACCCTGACCTATCTCACTACAAAAGTGCCAAATTTCGCGCATGGCAGTTTCCTAACCATAGGTGCCTACATATCTGTCTATGCCGTTCAACTGAATCGACAAAACCCATACATCTACGCTTGGCTGGCGTTTGTGGTAGCAGGAATAGTGGCAGTCGCCCAATACAGGCTGGTTTTACGACCTTTAATCAGCAGGGGAACCCCTATTGTAGGACAGATGGTGGCGACCGTCACAGTTAGTATATTCATTTTTGGAATCATCAGCATAATTGCCGATTGGGCCAACAGGGTCTACAAGGTTCAGACTAGTTTTGTCTTTATCAGACACGCAGATTTTGTGTTTGAAGAGATTCCAGGGGTGATGATAAGCTCCATTGCTCTGCTGGCTACTGTTTCCTTGGGGCTCTATGTGGCCCTGCATAAGACTAGGTTCGGCACAGCTATGAGGGCAGCTATAGAGAATCCTTCTCTGGCAGGCGTGGTTGGAATCAACGTAAACACGGTGTACACTTTGTCATGGTTCCTTAGCGGAGGCTTTGGGGGCTTAGCGGGCCTGTTATTCGCCTTATGGTTTCCGGTAACCACGACATCTGGGGACGAGTTTCTTCCAACCATCTTTGCATCGAGTGTTCTAGGAGGATTGGGGAGCATTTTTGGTGCTTTTGCAGGGGGATTGGTGGTAGGTGTGTCAAGTGTTTCGCTTCCGTTTGCCTTAGCCAGCTTTGGCTTGGTTGAGATAATCCAGTTCCGACCGATAATACCTCTGGTGATAATGGTAATCATCTTACTTACTATGCCCGAAGGGCTGACCTCGATCAACATGAGGAACATTCTTAGGAGGTGGCGAAGATCGCCGTAACACCTGATCAACTAATTGTTTTCACGCTTGATCTCATACCGTGGATTGCCGCTTTCGTAGCTATAACGTTAAGCTTGAACTTGGAGTATGGGTTTCTAGGGATTCCTAATTTTGGTAAAGTGTTGGCCGTGACTGGAGGAGCCTTCGTTGTTGGTTCGCTACCGGGTCAGCTGATAGCGTGGTTATTCGGTTTGGGATCAGGCCTTGATTATTTTGATAATCATGCGCAGATTATTCCTGGGGTTAATGGCGTCTTAGCTCGGGATCCTCTTCTAGCTATTGTTTTGTTGTTGTTCACGCTGGTTGTGGCAGCGTTAGTTGGGGGATTGTTGGGGTTTGTGTCGAGTTATCCGGCGCTCCGTTTGAGGGAGGAATATTTGGGTATGACGCTTCTAGCTATGGGTGAGGTTCTGATTATCGTTGGTAACAATTTCAAGCCGATTGTTGGGGGAACCCTAGGGGTCTTTGTTCCTAGCTTCTTTAGCTGGGTGCCTCACGGTCTTCGTCCCTATGCTATTACTGGTTTGATAGGGGCTGTTGCGCTGGCATCGCTCCTTTTTGTTTATCGGGTTACTCGTTCCCCATGGGGAAGGGTGTTGAGAGCGGTGAGGGATGACGAGGTGCTTGCTGCTTCGCTTGGCAAAGATGTTGTCAATTATAGGAGAAACGTGTTGATTATTGCTGGAGCTATTGCGGCGCTTGGCGGTGCGATGTTGGCCTTAAACTCTGGCGCCGTCAATGCTCGAAACTTTAGTCGCGTCAATCACACCTTCATCCCTTGGGTGATGGTGATAGTGGGGGGTGCTGCGAATAATTTGGGTGTTGTAATAGGAACTGTGTTTTTTGTCGTTATGCAGCGTGTGGTCGATGTTTTCAAGCCGGATCTGCAACCCTATGTTCCGTTTGACGTGGTGTGGTTGAACCCTATCCTTCTAAGCCTTAGCTTGATCTTTGTTATGATGTATTGGCCAAATGGCATAGTGAGGGAACGGCCCACTCGTACTTTGACTAGGGAAGAGCTTGATGCGCTAATAGAAAAGAAACGAATGCAAAAATCTTAGGTTAGTCAACTCTGTTAACACAGTTGGAGCTCCGAACTCTTAGAGTGTGGCCAAAAGGATACCATCTACGTTTCCCTCCACGACCCGGTATTCCAAGTGCATTAAAATATCAGAAGCATATCCTCTTACTCAGGGCCATGGCCAAAAGGAAATTCACCGTAAACACCGGCTCAGAGAGCTTTGAGCTTGAAGGACACGAGCCTAGGGCCACAGTAATCAAGTATCCGATGAAGAGGAGACGCAGCTTGTTGATGACCAAGGACCCTGCGAGGTGGTCAGCAAGGTCAGCTACCGCCTAAAGTGAGAATTAGGCAGCTTGATATTAAGAACCCGATTCTAGTACGTTGAATCAAATGAAAGATATTTGGGAAAAACACTTTCGTGACAGCGAGACCGAATGGAAAATAAGAGACCTTCTGATCAATGTAATTGAGGACCTTAAGAAACATGATATGGTGGAAACTAAACGTTCAAAACAGGAACACAAAGCGATCAATTCTATGCTAAGGAATGCAAGCAATTTTACCGAGGCGGTGTCGGGCGTTGCTGAAGCACTTGGACTCACAAATCTGCCTGCTGAGCATTTTGATCAAATACAAACCAAGGGCTGGAAGTTCGCATTATTGATTCTGATGATTTGGCATTACAACATTCAAATAGAAAATTTCAAGAACCTGATGATTTACCTATTGAAAAGGGATAAAGTCAATTACAAGACCACACTAGGAAAATTAATCGGAAAGATCACTAGAAGTAGCGAAACCCATGGAAATGATCTGGAGAAAAGAATAGCAGTTGAATTTAGAAACGCCTTCGCTCATTCCCGTTTCTGGATAACTGAACATGAAATATGCTATGTCGATGACGACGACTTCTCAAAATGCAAGGTAATCAAACAAACAGATTTCATTCATCATGCAAGAACCCAAAACATCCTGACGAAATGTTTAGGCGATATAATCAACGAATACTACCTTCCTAATGTAACGTGACACAGCAAGAAGGAACTTTCATCACGACCATCTAACAGGTTAATGGTAAGGATTCAAGCGAAACTCTTAGTAGGTATCTATTTATATTCTCAGGAGGAATTACATTTATGTGCTGTCATGACCACGTACGCTCAGGCATTGAAGCATGTTGACGAGGAAAGACTGCTGAACGTGCTGCACAGATATTATACTGCCAACGACATCAGCTTTGAAAGGGCTGTTCGTGAAGCTGGTATCACGGTTTACGAGATGATAGAATACGTCAGGCGCAAGAAATTGCCCATAGTATGGACCGAACAGGATAAGACTGATGGCACACGCAGGGTAAACATGCTGATGAAGAAACTAGCCTAACAGCGCACGAACCCTTCTCGTCCTATAACCTGCATCAAAGACTGCTCTTGCGAACTCTTTAAGATCATAGAGCCTCTTATAGGCCGCAAGCAATCCTATCTCCGTAATATCACGAGTGTTGACTTCCTTCTGCTTCAGCCTTGCTTCAGCAACTTCATCACCGACTACCATGGCGTCGAATCCTCCCCGCTTGAACAGAACAGCAACTCCAGCCTCGCCTATGTCGATGCCCAGCTCATCAGCCCATGCTTCAGCTTCTGCCCTTTCCTTGCCAGTCAACTGTAAAACCTTGATCCAGTCAGCCTGAAAAATGGCTTCGATGTCTGGGGAAACGATTCCTCTTGACAGAGGCACCCTAATCTCGTCGATAACAGCACTGGTCGTGTACACCTCATCAAACAATTTTCTCAAAATATCAAGTAAACCCGCTTTGACAAGGAAAATAAGCGGGGAAGCATTAACCAGTATTCTAGCCACACAATGCTATTGTTTGTCTGCAAATAAATAGCATTTGGGCTGAAGGGCTATCTTCTGCTGTCTATCGCCATCCAACAGCATTGTTCATCCATGGTAAGTATCACGACTTCTAACTTCAACCATGCTTCTAGCCTTCCTGAAAGTCATCGATTATTTATCGCCCCAGGAATAACCACATCGCCCTTTCGCGATGTCTATTTTAGTCCCCACGCATTTGATGGAAAAGAAGAAAATGCCAAGCTCTTAGATATGCGATGGATATCATCTCAGGTTACTCCATTTTGGTGTCACGGTTGAAGTTCAAACCGTCACAGTCAGCGGTGCAGCGTATGTCCTCCTTTACAACCGCTGTACGGGGTGCATTAAAATATCAGAAGCATATCCTCTTATTGACGGCCATGGCCAAAAGGAAATTCACCGTAAATACTGGCACAGAGACCTTCGAGCTTGAAGGACACGAACCCAGGGCCACAATAGTCAAGTATCTAATGAAGAGGAGACGCAGTCTGCTGATGACTAAGGATCCTGCAAAGGTGGAGACCCTCTTTTCCGCATTGCCGCAAACCATCGAAATCAAAGGCACCAAAAGCAACAGATCCTACAAGGTTAAATGGGAACGGGTCGGCACCGGAGAGTTTGTGGGCGCACGGTTCACATTCACCTTGGAAGAAGCGGCGGCATAAACTCCACTCCCCGTAGGTAAAGGGTTTTAGACCCAAGCTTCTCCACACCGCTGCGGTTTGATGCAAAAGCTAGCAGACCATGTTTACTGCAAGATGGATCCCGACGGAAGAACAAATGTTGGCCTAGTTGACATCGGCGAACATCTAGTATTCATAGACACAACTCTATTCCCATACACTACGAGAGAAGCCGTGGCCGACGCCAAAGCCACCGTAAACAAACCCTTCAAATATCTCGT
>JACQRY010000061.1 GCA_016206275.1 Nitrososphaerota archaeon | reverse complement strand
TAACCAGTCTTAGAGGCCTTCTCTCGATCTTTGACCTGCCTACGACAGAAGTTCTCGTGGAACCATCTTTCGCGACCCCTAGAATTTCGTCGCCGCTTTCAATCTCCGACAGATACTTGGTTCGCCCATTGGGGAGAAGAGTGTAGCTATGTACCGCACCGGCATTTACTCTAAAAGGGCGGGGGGACGTGAACTTTGAGCCTCCTGACTCGTTATGAATCAGAAACATGAAGTTGGACCTGCTTCCAACGAGAAGCCCTTCGCCGAGGTTTAGCATTGAAGCGGTGTCGACGCAGACCCTTTCACCCATTCCCAAGTCTTTGATTTCTTTCACTGTGGCTTGCACTAGCTCAAGTTTTCTTTGGGCTGAGAATGCTTTGGCTCCTTCTCTGACTTCTTCGGGTGAGTTTACTTTCAGGATTACGCCGTCGACTCCGATTTCAAGGACTCCGAATAATGTTTGGATCTCTGAGGTTGTTGAGGCGGCAGCGAGTAGCTTCGTCTCGTGGTTGTGAAGCTCTGCAACAAGATTTTCGAGGGGGATTATCCTCCAGTCAACTGTTTCGACGATAACTGCTTTGGCTCCTAGTTTTGACGCTTCGACGGTTTTCTTGATGTCTGCGTTTTCTCTGACTTTGAGTCTATATGCGAATGGTTTTCCTTGTGAGATAAGGGTGTCTGCTTCCCTTAGATTATCGGTTAAGACAATATCTGAGTCTCTCGAAGAATGGTATACTGTGAAGTTCCTTCGGATATCGCTTTTCAGCTTCTTAGGGTCTATGAGTAGGCTTTTGATGGACTCTTTTGTTACAGCTTTCAGTATGACGCTGAGGGCTGAACCCTCTGTTTGAGGTTGAATGATGAGCTCTTTGCCTTCGTGTTTCAAATCACAGCACCTTCAGAGCGTCTTCCACTGATGCTCCCTTCATGATGATCATTGAGAGAGCTTTGACTATCAGGTCGGGGTTTTGATGTTGGAAGATGTTTCTTCCGAAGGTTACCCCTATTGCACCCGACTTCATGGCTCCATGAGCCATCTCAAGGACGTCTTTATCGGTGTCTGATTTGGGACCTCCAGCTATCACCACAGGAACTCGGCAACCTCTTACCACCGTGCGAAAAGACTCATAGTCTCCACTATAGGGAGTCTTGACGATATCAGCACCCAGCTCGCTGCCTATTCGGGCTGCGTGGGCTAAGGTAACTGGGTCACTAGGATTCTTGATGTTCTCTCCTCTCGGGTACATCATGGCCACGAGGGGCATGTTCCACTCGTCGCATGCATCAGCCATTGTGCCAAGGTCTTGAAGCATCTCAGGCTCCTCTTTGCTACCTACGTTCACATGGACTGATACTGCGTCAGCCCCGAGTCTTACTGCTTCCTCTACGCTGCTAACCAGCATTTTTCGGTTTGGGGCTAGTCCCAGACTTGTGCTTCCAGAGGCATGCATGATCAGCCCCAGTTGCGGTGTGGACTCCATGGTTCTAATGATTCCTTTATGCACCAAGATTGCTGTTGCTCCTCCCTTTTCGACTAGGTTGATTGTTTCGTCGATGGTGTCTAGGCCTTTGAGGGGGCCGTTGCTTACTCCGTGATCCATGGGTACGCAGATCATTTTTCGTGAGGATGTGATGCGATTGAGTCTGATGGTTTTTCCGAATACCAAATTGGGATCACTCTGGTCTGATCATGAGGGCATCTCGAAGCATGGAGGCAGCCTTCTCGGCGTCGGAGCTGGCTACGAAGACACTTATGGATGAGGTGATGGTGCTTACGCCATACACGTTGATGCCTCTTCTCGCCAGAGGTTGTGTTATTCGCTGGAGCATACCTGGGCTGGTCTCCATTGCTTGGCCTTTCACCGTGAGCATAGTTAAATCTTCATAGGAGGAGACTGCCTTGGCCCATCCTGTTCCTACTGCGAGCTTGTGGATTCGGTTGAGTAAGCCGTTTCCTCCAACTGCGTAGAGAAGTATTGAACGTTCATCCAGTGTCATGGCGATGAGTCTGTTGGCTGACTCTCTTATCACAGACATGAGTTCAGCTACTTGTTGGGGGATAGGCTGGGTGCCTGTGAGTATGGTTATCATTGATACTGGTTCCTTCAAGATTTCCAGCCTGAGATCTATGGGGCCTCCTTCGATTATTGTTCCAGAAAGGATGCTTTCTTCTAGGCTGGCTATGCGTATTCTTACTCCTTTGTCCAGGTATCTGAGAGCTTTGGGCTGCAGGAATTTCGCTCCTCCTGAGCTGAGTGTGTAAGCTTCTTCTACGTTCAGTGTGCCTACCGGGACGGTGCCGTCCACCGTGTCTGGGTCCCCTGAAAGCACCGTGTCCACGTCTTTCACCAGTACTACTTCGTTAGCTTTTAGGCAGTTTCCCAGTAGCACGGCGGTAGTGTCGCTTCCTCCTCTCCCAAGGGTCGTGGTTTTGCCGAGGGCGTCTTTGCCTAGGAAGCCGCAGACTATGGGGATCTTGCCTTCTTTGAGCAGGGGTTCGAGGCTCTTTCTGACTCTTCTAGTGGTTTCTGAGAGTATTGGGGTTGCGTTGAGATGCTTTGAGTCAGTCATGATGGGCCAGCGTGGTGAATCTGGGTCTATGACTACTGGCTCAAGCCCCATAGTGTGTAATTTGTTGGCGAAGATTCTGGCGCTGGTCTTTTCTCCCAGTGAGAGGACTTCGTCGATTACGCTGTCTGGGATTGCTGGGTCTAGAGTTTTGGATTGTTGGATGAGCATGTCGGTCATGCCCTTGAAGGCTGAGACTACTACGGTTACGTTGAAGCCTCTTTCAACGGTGTTTTTGACTAGGCGAGCGGCTTTCTCTAGGGATTCT
>JACQRY010000059.1 GCA_016206275.1 Nitrososphaerota archaeon | reverse complement strand
GTTAACATCAGTCTACTCTGCCCTGCTTGAGCAACGTCCTTTACACCTGAAAGGCCGCTTACGGCGTTAACAAGACTTTGGCTTAACTCTCTAAGATTGACTTCGATGACTTTCTTGCCTCCCATTCTGCTTGCAAGCTCTGATATGGAGCCTACGATAATGCTTCTTCCTCGACTGATGATCATAACTCTACTGCAAAGTTTCTCGGCGTCTTCAAGCCTGTGGGTGCAGAGAAGAATAGTGCTTTTGTCCTGGTTGCTCAGCCTCTTGATCAGGTCTCTTATCGCTCTCGCTGACTCAGGATCGAGTCCTGAGGTCGGCTCATCCAAGAAGATGACAGGCGGCCTGTGAACTAATGCTCTTGCCACTGCAAGCTTCTGTTTCATTCCCTTGGAGAAGGTTCCAGCCTTGTCATTCCTTCTATCCCACAGATCGAAGAACTCGAGGAGCTCTGTGATTCTACGCTTCTTTTCATGGGTGTCAGTAAGCCCGTAGGCCTCTGCGAAGAAGTCCATGTTCTCGTAAGCTGTAAGCTTCTCGTAGAGACTCGGATTCTCAGTTAGTAGTCCCACTGCTTCTCTGACCTTCAGTGGCTCTCTTCTGACATCGTATCCACTTACTTTACCCGAGCCCTCTGAGGGGGCTAGGAGACATGCAAGCATACGGACGGTAGTGGTCTTCCCTGCACCATTGGGTCCTAGAAGCCCGAAGACCTCTCCCTCAGCCACGTCGAAGCTCAGTCGATCCACTGCTGTGAAACTATTGAAGCGCCTAGTTAGTCCCTCGGCTTCAACAGCCAGATTACTGGACAATCCGACTTCTCTGAGCCCGTTTTCTTTCCGCTAAAAACGTATCCACCGCGGTGGAACTGTCTTGCTGGTTCTTCTCCACTCATGGTGGTCTGATTCTAATCTTCATTCAATACTATTCGTTCGCCCCTTCGGCTAATTCGATGTGTAAGCTGGAAGTCCGATTGCGGTTTGAGCGGTTTTCGCGCGCATTTCAGAGGGGGTGATCAAACGGCGTTATGGAGCCCCGTAGATATTAGGGATAACTACTATAGGGATGATGATAAGGAGTGAAGGATGATGAGATATGACCACCAGACAAGTAGACTACAAGACTAAGCCTATTGACGGTGAGTTTCTGAACAAGGCTGACGAATTCCCTGTTACTGGTGAACACAACGGTCACAAGGTTAGGGCAGAAGGAATGGAGAAGCTTGACGGCGACGGCAAACCCTATCCGACCAAGAACGGTATTCACGGTACTGCTGTAGCTGTTGACTTTGAGGCGTGCATAGCTGATGGTGTATGTATGGATGTGTGCCCCGTGAACGTCTTCGAATGGCAACTTAACCCTGGATCCTCAGGATCTGGGAAGGACAAGTGGCCTCTTGAAGGAGAGGAACACGAGAAGTATCGTACAGACAAGTCTGAACCTATACGCGAGGCTGACTGCATCTTCTGCATGGCCTGCGAAACAGCCTGTCCGACTCAGGCTATCAAGATAACTCAGCCTTAATCCGAGCTTTACTGTCTAGTTTCTAGCAGCCTTAGGTTACTTCGTGTATTCTTAGGGCTTTAAACGCTTTTAGTGAGGTGAAGAGCAAGGCAACTTCCAAGGTGTTGCCAACAATGATCACAAATCCAGCGGACATATTGTTAGTTAATAGATGTAGGTGGGTCGGGGAAGAAAGGGCGCCTATTAACACAACCACCGATAATGTGGCATTCAATGGGTAGGCCCATTTCTTATTCTTGAAGCATGCCAAGGTGGCTAGAGCTTGAGCTGAAAGCATGAATATTCCTAAGTAGAAGAGCAGTATGGGAGCAGTGTTATAGATCAGCCATAGTGTCGCAGCGCCTACAGGCACAAGTGCAGTCATGATCATGACTACTCTCTTCCTCCATTTCATGTATGTTGAAGACTGGTGTTGGTTCGCCATCCCCTGATGCCGGATGTGCTAGGTGTTTTAGTGTTTAGCTGCGGCTTTCTGATATTGTGGGTTTGGTGCCTGCGCCGGTGTGTGGTGTGTAGGCCTATAGGCAATATAAAGAATGATAGGACGGCTTTGGGAACAGCCTTCAGTCGGTTCGTGGCCGGGCACAGTGTTGATGGAACATGGTTGCATGAATGCTTGAGATGGAAGCAGGATAGGACCATCGTCGTGATGAAGTCTTAAGTGGATGGTGGCGTCAGCTAAACCCACCTAGAATCGTCAGAATTCGCTACTGAGAATATCATTCCATGCTTTCTTATCCTCTATCCAGTGGTGGCGAGTTTCCTCTTCCATGATGTGAAGCACAGTAAGTAGCTCCAACCCCGAAACGGTAGATTTCTCGACGTGTTGTAATACATGCCCTGCCTTAAGTTCCTTGGCAAACTTGTATGCTTCAGCCCAAAGTCTCCTCTTCAATTCATATACCACGTCTGGATCGTATTCTGATCTTGGCACGGTTGTTATGCTCCTATTGCCTTGAGAATAAGCCTTTCTAGCCTGTGCCCTGACTTGCACCACCATAGTTTTCCAACCATTGATGCCTCTACGATGCACCAGAACCCGCTGTGAGAAGCTTTTTGAGTCTGTTTAATGAAAGAGGCATGAGGAATGGTTCAGAGTTGATGGAGGTAGTCTTGTCCATCAAG
>JACQRY010000058.1 GCA_016206275.1 Nitrososphaerota archaeon | reverse complement strand
GGGCTAGGCTGAGCTTCGGCTACATTGGACGCGATTTTGCCAAGGTTTACGGAAAGAAGCCTGAATCCATGGTTGCTCATCAAATACAGGCAAGCCTCGTGGATTACCGTCAGATCAGCGAGACGGCGAAGAAAATTGTCGGGCAAATGGAGGATGGTTCCGAGGCTACTATCACATCAGCCGGAGAGCTAAGAATGAGCCTGAAAGGAGATGCTGTTATTGAAGACGGCATAGTTGACGAGCAAGATGTTGCTAATGCGGATAATGTCGCCTATCTTCCCCCAGGACGAGTGCAGAAAGCAGTCGACTCCGACTCTCTAACAGGTGAATCGGTTTTCTCATCAGCCCTCACGACTTGGGGTCTGATTGAAGGTATCAAAACGCGTTTCAAAGACGGGTTGCTGCAGTCCATAAGCTGCAAGAAAGGTGGTAAAGCGCTTCAGCAATGGCTCGACGTAGTTGCTACCGAGAAAAGGCGTGTTTCATCTGTTGAAATAGGTTTGAACAGGGTTTTGAAGTATCGATATGGGCAAGACAGGTTCGTGGCTGGAAGCGTTACGATAAACCTGCCCCGTCTTGCAGCCGTAGCCGAAAAGGCAACCATTAGAGTACGTGGAATAGAACTAGTGAGCAAAGGCAGACTAATTTAGGTAAGCAAGACAACACTGCTCAGGCTGACCTATAACTTCCTATCGAGGTATATCGAGAGAAGGATCCACCTAGCATACAAATATGCGGTGAACTCCAACACCGGTAGGAAGGCGCGACAAGATGCGTCGATACGAATCGGTCTGTAGCTCTTGCGGCAAGTCGCAGGAAGACATGTTTGAATGGAGATGTGACTCTTGTGGAGCTCCTTTCAGCATTCTGAACCATCAACCTTTTGAAAAGAAAAGCGTGAAGAAGAATGACTGGAGCCTCTGGAGATACAAAGAATGCCTACCCCAAGGAAAAGCCGAACAGGTAAGCCTAGGAGAAGGCTGTACACCACTGGTGCCCATAGGTGAACCTAATGTTCTTGCGAAGCTAGACTATGTGATGCCCACCGGGTCATATAAGGATCGAGGAACGTCACCTATGGTTTCATCCATCCTCCCGTTCGTAAAGGAGGGGAAGATCAAGAAGGTAACGGAAGATTCTTCTGGAAACGCTGGTGCATCACTGGCGGCCTACACTGCCAAGGTTGGAATCCCATGTAGCATATTTGCTCCGAAGGAAGTGGTTGAACAGAAGGCAAGACAGATACAGGCGTACGGTGCTAAGCTGACAAAAGTGGTCGGAAGCAGACTCAGCGTTTCTGAAACTGCAATAGACGCTGCCAAGAACGGTCTATACCTTAGCCACATATGGAACCCCTACTTCTCAGATGGTATCAGAACTCTTGCCTACGAGATCGCGGAGGCTTTGAGCTGGGAGGCCCCCGACTATATTTTCCTACCTGTTTCCGCAGGCACTTTGCTACTAGGGGTGATTAGAGGATTCACACATTTGCGCTTGTCCGGTGTCACAGACAAGATTCCTAAGATCATCGCATGTCAAGCTCTCTTGGTTTCTCCCCTCTACCATGCATGGCGCGGAGAACGGTACATTCCACCTTCCAAAGTCTCAAGCGTAGCTGACGCCTTGATAACCACCAAGCCTGCTCGACTTAACGAAATGATCTCCGAGCTCAAGAAATCCAGTGGTGATGTTGAAGTAGTGGACGAAGCTGAGATCAAGGCTGCAGCAAAAACCCTCGCATTAAGAGGACTATATGTGGAGCCCAGCGCAGCAGTTTCATACGCTGCGTGGAAGAAGCAAAGCAAGTTAAGAAGACTTGGGGATGGTAAAGCAGTTTTGATTCTTACCGGGACAGGTCTTAAGAGCCCTACAAACCACCAGTTCTGAGAATGGTGACGTATGAGATCTACCCGTTAGATCTTATCTTCGCCAAACTGTATCGAGCTTAAAGGCTTTCAACAGGGGGGTTTTCCCCCACTATGAGGCCTTGATACTTTTCCCCTAAGATTTTGGCTTGGTCAAGCAGTGATTGACGTATGGGTGGGAAGCCTTTTTCGGGCAGATATTTGAGCGCTATGCCTCGGATAGTTGATAGGCTGTCTAATGCTTGATCCACCATATAGTATTCGAGGTCCTTGCATATCTGGAGAGGTGCAGTTGCATCCTTGTACAAGACGGTGCATATTCCAGCTGCGGTAGCACCCATCATAAGCAGCTTCACCACATCCATAGCGTTGTGTATTCCGCCTGACGGGAGGAGGGCTTTCCCTGTTCTTAGCTGAGCCATCTCAACAGTAGTCCTAAAGGTTACCAGCCTTATGTGTTGTCCACCGATCTTGCTGTACACAGGCTTTCCTGTATAGGGATCTATGTCGAATGAGGGGCAATGACCGTCGAATGCGAAGCCATCTAAATATTTGCCATAGCCGTTTGCGATAACATCTGGAGTTGGAAGCCATCTCTCTACCAGCGTCTTCGGCATCAGAGGAATGTCAACGGCCTCCTTTGTTGCCTTAATCACTTCTTGCAGGCGCTCCTTGTCTTGCGACCAGTATTTTCCCAGTCTCTCATAGCCCCTACTAGGATACTGTAATGATCTAAATGGTCCCGCGCTAGCGCAGATCAGATCCATATGGAGGGCTGACGCACCCGCCTTCTCAAATTCTCTCGCTATGGTGGCTGCCTCACTGGGGCTCCTTGGTGAGAAACTGCCTATGATGTGCGCATCATGCTGCTCCGCGACAGGCTTGGTGTTCTTGATGAATTCAGCCATCTTCCTGTAGCTTGGGTTCTGAAGAGCCTCGGTTCCGTCATAAGTATACCTCCCGTCACCATCTATAAAGTAGCAACGCGGCTGAGGTGTACCCTCCCATTGTCTAGGATATCCACCCATGGGATCCCACGTGGTTGACTTGGTGATTACTCCTGCGCATCCGCCTTTGACAAGCCTCTTAATTCCCCAGTCGCTTACAGAGTATCCAGCAGCCTCAGCTACAAGAGGATTCTTCAGCCGGATACCCATGGAGTCAACACTCAGATCTGCATCAAAAGACATGCCTTCGGCCGAAGATTTTGGCGTTCTTAAATGTTCCTTGAAGCTGTTCTTGTGACCTGTACGGAGATGGTTTGTGATACGTATCGAAGATGGTGTACCTCCCTGTCTGTCTCTCAGCTCACTCCACCCATATCCGACTACAGATACCAGAACGTCTGGCGTGCTACTTCCAGATGCTTAACCCAGAGCGCCTCCAACCAACCCAACATCCTATGCTCACGATACCGCATCAAGTATCCG
>JACQRY010000056.1 GCA_016206275.1 Nitrososphaerota archaeon | reverse complement strand
CTTTCCAACCTCTTGGAGTCGTTCTCTCCAAAATGCCTTGGAACTTTCCGTTCTGGCAGGCCTTCAGGTTCGCTATACCTGCCATTCTGGCTGGCAACACTTCGATTCTGAGACATTCAAACGTGTGTCCTGGTAGCTCTATTGCAATCGAGGAATCGTTTGGTGAGGGAGGATTCCCCGATGGTGTCTTTGGCTCAGTAATCACTGGTCACGAAGCCGTATCAGGACTCATAGAATCGGATTTTATCCAAGGAGTCTCATTGACGGGAAGCGTGAAGGCCGGGCAAGAGGTGGGGGAACTCGCTTCAAGGAACCTGAAGAAATTCGTCTTAGAGCTTGGAGGTAGCGATCCGTTCATCGTGCTTGCCGACGCGAGCGTCGAGAGGGCGGCTAAGGTAGGTGCAGATGCGCGATTGATAAACTGTGGTCAGAGTTGTATCGCGGCCAAGCGCTTCATAGTCATGAAATCTGTTGCGAAACAGTTCACAGAAGAGTTTGTGAAGCAGATGGAGACGAAGAAGGTTGGTGATCCGATGGATCCTTCTACTGAAGTTGGCCCACTTGTAAACAAGCAGCAGATCCAAGTCCTCGATAGGCAGGTAAAGGACGCGGTTTCAAAGGGGTCAAAGATACTTCTCGGGGGAAGACCAATAGACGGCCCAGGTGCCTTTTACGAGCCCACCGCACTATCTAACGTAAGCATGAAAATGAAGGTAATGACAGAGGAGGTCTTCGGACCAGTAGCTCCTATATATATCGCCTCAGACGAACGCGAAGCAATTGCCGTTGCGAACAACAGCGACTTCGGCCTAGGCGCTAGCCTCTGGACATCTGACGGCAAGAAGGCGAGGAAAATAACGGCTGAGATTCAGTCGGGTGTCGTCTTCGTGAACGCCCTCGTGAAATCGGACCCGCGGATGCCCTTCGGCGGAATCAAGCGGTCTGGCATCGGTAGAGAGCTCTCGAAGTACGGATTGAGAGAGTTTGTAAATGTGAAGTCGGTGAACATGTACGATGTGAAGTTGGATCCAGAGATAACAGAAGCCCCAACTGAATAGCTACGAACAAATCGATAGCTAAATTGCGTTTAACCCTCAAGCCGAAGCCTAAATAATAGGACAGATATTAGAGACGCGGTTTGCCAAAGCAGTTTAGTCTGACCAAGTCTATGGACATGCATAGTAGGGCCCTGAAGGTTCTGCCTAGGGGAGTAAGCTCCAATGCGAGGCTCTGGCACAAGACTTGTCGCACGCACAGGCCATGCTCCATTTTTATCGAGAGCGCGAAGGGCTCTCACCTATGGGACGTAGACGGGAACGAGTACATCGACTACAGGCTGGGTTTCGGTCCCGTCATCCTAGGACATAGCTACCCTGCTGTCCACGATCACATACACAAATACGATGAAAAGGGGATTATCTTTGCCCTCGACAACCCTCTCGAGGTCAGCGTTGCAGAGAAGATACGAAAACTTGTCCCTTCTGCCGAAATGGTGAGATTCTCAGTCACAGGTACCGAGGCAACCATGCACGCAATAAGAATCGCCCGGGGCTACACGGGCAGAGAGAAGGTCATAAGATTTGAAGGACAGTATCATGGAGCACATGATTACGCCCTTTTTTCAACCGAGCCACCTTTCGACTCTCAGAAGGGTGTACCTATTCCTTCTTCACTTGGCATACCCAAGGCACTCAGAGACCTAATAATCCTCCAAGAGTGGAACGATTTCGAGTCTATGGAGAAGACAGTTTCCAAGCACGGAAACGAGGTTGCCGCGATAATATGCGAACCCGTAATGGGCAATGCGGCAGTAATTCCGCCGGCGCCAGGGTACCTTAAATTCCTCAAGGAACTCGCTGACAAGCACGGAGTTGTCTTGATCTTTGACGAAGTGAAGACTGGTTTTAGGCTAGCGAGAGGGGGCGCACAAGAACTGCTCGGAGTAAAACCACATCTCTCTACATCCGCCAAGAGTCTTGCCAATGGTTATCCAGTTTCCATGATCGGCGGTCTCCAAGAAATAATGGATATCGTAGGGCCGAAAAAAGTCGCTCACGGCGGCACCTATACGGGGAACCCTATAAGCATGGCCGCCGCCGAGGCAACACTCGATGAATTCGAGACCAGAAACGTTCACGAAAGTATCAACAAGTTTGGGAGCAAGTTAATGACGGGAATCCGGGAGATTCTTGAGGACAGGCATGTGGATGGTATAGTTCAAGGATTTCCAAGCATGTTCCAAGTATTGTTTACGAATCTATCCGAGGTCAGGAATTACAGAGACCTTAGCTCCTGCGATTTCGACCTCTTCGCGAGACTTCAGCTCGAGCTGCTGAAGCAGGGGGTAATGTTTGACGAAGACAACGGCGAACCGTTGTTCACCTGCTACTCTCACACCCAGGAAGACCTTGAGAAGACCTTACAGGCCTTTGATGCTGCTCTACCAGTGGCTTTGAAAAGCGACGTTCCGGTAGAGATAGAGGACAGGTTTACCACCTGGCGATAGGGTTAGGGCAGTGATCTGAACTGAAGGTGGTAGTCCTTGGTGGAGCCGGGGCGATGGCTCAGGTCATAATTAGGGACCTCATAGAAACGTCAGATGCAGATACTATCGGCGTAGCTGATGTCGATTTCAATGCGGCAAGTAAGGCTGTTTCTGCTCTCGGCACGGCCAAGGCGGTGGCCGTGGAGGCCGACGTTAGGGATACGCCAAGACTGAAGCAGCTGATTGGTGATTATGATGTAGTCATCAATTCCACCTGGTATCAGTTCAATCTCCTTGTGATGGAGGCTGCAATACAGGCAGGGGTTCACTACCTAGATCTAGGCGGTCTCTATCATATGACGCTCAGACAGCTGGAGCTCGACGCGAGGGCGAAAGACGCGGGAATTACCTGTATTCTTGGAATGGGTAGCAGCCCCGGCACGATGAATGTCATGGCAGGGCATGGGGGTGCAAAAATGACGAAACTCAACAAGGTAAAGTTACGCAGCGGATCCGCAGTGGTCTCAAAGCCGTCAGAGGTCTTCCAGTCTCCCTATTCTATCAGGACCGTGCTCGACGAATTTACAATGCCTCCAGTCGTACTGCGTAATGGAGAGGTTCAGGAGGTTCCGGCACTCTCTGGAAAAGAAAGGTTCGTTCTCCCGGACCCGATCGGCGAGATGGATGGCTACTACACTCTTCATTCCGAACTTGCGACTCTCCCCAAAACGCTCGGAAAGGGTGTTAAGGATATGGACTTCATAGTTGCGTATCCTTCAGAATTCACCAAGACAGTTACACTACTTGTAAAGATGGGATTAGCTTCACGTTCACCTGTCAAGATGAAAGGATCGGAAATAAAACCATACGACGTACTTGCGACGATTATCGATTCTATTCCCAAAAGCGAAGCAGAACTCGATGTAGACGTACAGCGCGTTGAACTGTACGGAGAGATTGACGGACGGTCGACGATACTAAGGTACGACGCAATAACCGGACCCAACGAGAAATGGAAGGTCGGAGGGGGAACCGTAGATACCGGAGTTCCACCATCAATTGCTTCCCAGTGGCTCGCAAACGGCCAGATAAAAATAAAGGGGGCAGTTCCCCCTGAATCCTGCATAGACCCCCTTCCCTACTTCGCTGAGCTCGGCAAGAGAGGTATCGAAGTGTATGAATACTTGGAAGAAACTAGGCCTCTCTTCTGATTCTTAGTCCCCGTGGTATACTGTGTAGTGCCAGGGCCTAACTGGCTTTCCCGTTAGATCGATGTAGATATGCTTCACTCGTGTGTACT
>JACQRY010000055.1 GCA_016206275.1 Nitrososphaerota archaeon | reverse complement strand
TCTGAGCCAGTTCACGATTTCAACGGAGTCTTTCATGTCCTTGAAGATTGGGTGTCCTTTCCACACACCCCTCGTCTCCTCCATCACGGATTCCCAGCTCTTTCCCAATTTCTCTACGACAACTTTCCCATCTTGGCTTCTAACATCCACTGCGTCTCCTATGTTTATTCCGACTTCCTCCCTGACCTCTTCTGGGATAGTTATCTGGTACCGTCTCGCCACTTTTACCCTCAACCTACTTCATATTCCTATCGCATGAATAGGATAATAAGCGTTGTGTCGCTTATATACGCCCCCAACAGCCGGGAAAGGCGTTGCACCGTTGCGATAGCTGACTGTCGCGACGGAAAGCCTAGGTTCCCTTGCCGCCTCAGGTTTGAACCTACTAGAATATGAATCCCACAGGGGCCCGCCACAGAGCCCGATGGCAAGGAACTGGAAGTCTTCGGCGGACAATGCCAGACTCTGCTGCCTTCATCAAATGAAAGCCTTAAAGACCATAAGGCTTAACAGAGCCCTAATTTCCATTGAATAAATATGGTTGACGTCACAACAGACATCCTCATCAGATGCTCGCGAGACAAGGTTTCAGGATATACCTCTGATCCAGACAATGCTCCCAACTGGTATCAGAATATCAAATCGGTGGAATGGAAGACACCGAGGCCTTTGACAAGAGGCTCTCAGATCGCATTCAAAGCCCAGTTTCTTGGACGACAACTTGCATACGTCTACGAAATCGTCGAACTGGTCTCAGGACAAAAGCTTGTTATGCGAACAGCTGACGGACCATTTTCAATGGAAACAACCTATCTTTGGAAAGATGTTGACGAGAAAACAACCCGCATGACTCTCCGCAATAAAGGCGATCCGACAGGGTTTTCAAGGCTCTTTGCCCCATTCATGTCATTAGCAATGAGACGAGCAAATCAAAAGGATTTGAAACGTCTGAAATCCTTATTGGAAGGGCAACAGTAAATAATGCTTCAGAAAGCCACGGAGTATTATTTCATGCTTCCATGCGATAGACCTAAGAAACGCCTGATCTAGCTTCTAGTCGCGATGAAATAACTGTTCAGGATGTCGCCCGGAACCTGCTTAACTTCCACCTTTGTGAATCCAGCGTCTTCCAATTTTCGCCGCGTCTTCTGTTCACCCCACATAGTACCATGTCTTTCTACCAGTCACCGTCAGTGTGAGCAACCCTGTTTTCTGAATGATCTGACGAATCTCAGGCGCGCCCATTACTCTCCTCTCCTCGCTTCGTTTTCGATCATCACCTCAGTATTATAGCTCACGCCATATGGCTTCACTTACCCTGATTAACGACACATTTGTGTTGCCGGCTGCGGAGTCCACAAGTCGAGACCCCCCCGGAAGTTAATCGCATCACATTCATGAGATCTGAAGTATCGGATCAATCTTAATACTCTGTAGGCCATCAGACTAACATGATCCAAACCAAGAAATTCGGGCCAGAAATGCAACAAACACGCTCGCATCTATAAACCTCAATTTTACCGTCAAGATTTCATCAGCTCCTTCCTAAGGGCATGCCAGTCCGATAGATCGCTTTTTACGTTAACCGTGAACTTATCGAAAAACTCTGTGAGGTCAAAGGTTTCATACGGTATTATTTCAATGGAGCCCTCTTTCAACTTCAACACCACCTTTTTACCTTTGAGATGTTTCTTCCGCCAACCTTTGGGAATAACCATCCTGCCCTGCTTATCTACCTCCTTGATTTCCACTTCAGACAACTAACACCAAATATTGGCGTAAACACCATTTCATAATCTCTTGCCATCGAGACTCTATTTGTCTGGCAGAAGGTAACGCAAGGTTTATGCTGAGTAACCTGCATAGGAGAGCTGGTATGCCGAGGAAAGAGGACTGTTGTCCAAGGGATGATCGTGCAAAATGGATGTTTTTCCTGGATAACCCCCTTAGACGCCTCTTGACACATCCCAAGAAATTTGTCTCACAATACGTCAGTAAAGGCGATACAGTAGCTGACCTAGGATGTGGCCCCGGCTTCTACACAATACCAATAGCGGAAATTGTCGGACCAGAAGGCAAAGTCTACGCCATCGACCCAGATGACAAGCCAATCGAGAAGCTGAACTCCAAATCCTCAAAGATAGGTTACCGAAACATCGAAGCTCGAACGGAGTCAGCGGCTGAGCTGGGCTCCATCAGAGACCACTCCCTAGACTTCATCTTGGCAAACCTCGTCCTTTGCTGCATGGCTGATCATGCGGGCGCAATTAGGGAGATAAAGAGGACGCTCAAACCGGACGGCTCGGCCTATATGAGCGTGGCTAAGACGTTCAGGAGGAAAGATCCCAGAAATGTAGGCAAAGCGGAGTGGCGGTCAATACTGGAAGGATTTCGCGTCATAAAGGAACGAACAAGCCTAACTGCTAGATGGGCCCTAGTCGCCCTAAAGGCATAAGCTGAGAAGAATCTAGAAACGAGGATACCAATCTTACCACCAATATCGCGAATTATGCTTTGACTCTTAGGTTACCATTGAAAAAGAATTGTTAGAGAGTCGGCTTCTATACTAGAAACCTTTTTCTCTGCTATAATAGTTACCTCTCGAAACATAATTGGTGAACATAAACACAGAATGCGTCTTCCCCGTAACACTAGACAGGCTCTGGAAGCTTCTCCGTCTTCACAGTGATGAAAAACAGATAACAGTAATACATCCTGCCATCATCTCCTCAAAGATAACAAGAGAAGAGGGAGAGACCGAATACAACAATCAAACCCTTAAGACTAGCATCACCTTCGAACGAAAATTGAATGTAAGAGGCAGAACTTGGAGCTCCACTTGGAAGTACATCCAATCCCCACCCAAGAAATTCAGGGTAGAGGTGATTGCTGGAGAAGGACCCCTAGCAGCTGGCAGCTATCACGAAAGCATCTACTCGGAGGTTTCTGGTGGAACACTCGTTTCCACAAAAGGCGAATGGATCATTCAAGGACTCAATATACCGAAATTTCTGCATGGCTGGATGGTCAAAAGAGAACTAGAGAAATCCGACAAAGAGGACTATGACTATCTACAGAAGGCTAATCTCTGACCGGTTTCTTTCAAAATCTCTTTGAACCACACCTTCCAAAGGCGACCCAATCCAGCAAAACCAAAGAGTATCCCTAGAAATGTACGAATCATTCTACTAGATACAAACCCAATGAAGTCCTGACGGCCCCCTAACGCTATGTTTTGGTAGAAAGAATGACCTGATGCGAAGCAACTTGGGTCGCTGGGTAACTAGATTAGCTTGACATTCAGTTCAGCAACTTCCTCTGGCACCTTTGAGATAGTCCAGTATTACCGAGGTATCAAAGAGTATCAAATTCGGATCACTGCCTCACTCCTGATCTTCTCTATGTCATCCTTGATTGCCTTCAAGTAGGGGTTATCTGCCAGTACGCCTGAAAAGTGAATTAGACTCGACCTATTCTCCAGTAGCCTCTCAATGACTTCACTGAAACTCTCTCCTCCCTTCTTAGCGCCAAGCAGTTTCTGATACACGTCCTCTCTAATCGCTATGTTTTTACTTGCCATACACAGATCTACATATCCCATATGAGTATTAAACTTGCCACTAAGCTGTGTCACATCTAAGCAATAAACTTGTAGATCACACTCAACATTTACGCTCGAAGCCTACTGGCCCCTAGATTTTGAGAATTGATGCGGTGTCTCTAGGAAACCAAATGTGTGGAGCGGGAGAACACCTGCGCTAGGTCGGATCTCTAAAATGATCTCTATTTGTTTAGCATGATCACCAACAGACAAATATGAGAGCAGAGGCTTGCATGAGCGAACCACCTGAAAGTGTGTAAGTGTTAGTCTTAAATACTCAAAAACATGTGGAAAAGTTCAGTTTTCCGATGAGTTTTCTCCTGGACCCACCAGCTCTCCTACTAATTGGCCTCTTGGTTTCAAGAGCAGACTACCTCCTCCTAGCCTTCGGCGACAGCTTCTTCACAAGGGGCTCGTCAAGAAAGAGAATCTTCCTCATCGGCGTCTTCTTCACACTACTTTTCTGGGTTTACAGCGCCCTCCTATACCTTGACATAATCTACTTCCCCTGGCCTCTTCCCAGCTGGTTCGGAGGCACGGATTGGATGCTCAACTCAGGCCTTCCCTTAGGACTAACTAGAACACCAAGCACAGACATCGCAGCTGTGGCAATCTTTGCCACCTATCCAATCTGGTACTACTTGGGAAGCGAACTTGGCCTTGCTGGTCACAGGCTAAGCAAAGGCCAGAGAATGGAGGAGAGGAACAGGATAATCAAGGAGCTGGTAAAGGTAGCCTACCCAGCAGGAGGCGCGATCCCACCAAGCGGAGAAGACGTGGACGCAGCAGGCTCCGTCATAAACCTCCTAAAAGTCATCCCACCACTCTTCAGTGCAGCACTAACAGCTATTCTATACGTCTTTGACAGCAGGTTCATGGTCCTAGCACTAACAGGCAAATGGAAGAGGTTTGTCAACCTAGACGAAGATACTACATCCACATTGCAGAAGAGGAAGTACGCCGAGGCATGGGAGTCCAACCCCTTCCTAGTCAATGTAATGCAGCTGCTCAGAATAACCTCGTCATACGGATATTTCACAAAGAAAGAAGTGTACACAACCTTCGGTTATAATGGCCCCACCCGTCCAAACGACCCTCCTTGGTACAAAGCAGAGGCCACAGAGCGCAGAACTCGTAAAAGGAGGAAAGAGTCCCAATGATAATCAAAGGCAAGGACGTCAACCGATCCGTCCTTGAAACCCCAGATGCCTGCGTTATCGGTTCCGGAGCTGCCGGCGCAATAATCTGCTGGCAATTAGCCGAGAAAGGACATACTGTCGTCTTGCTCGAGAAGGGCGGCTACCACCAAAGAGAAACCCACACCCAAAAAGAAGACGAGATGATATCTCTCCTCTACAAGAACTCAGGGCTCCAGTTTACGATACCCACCGGCATAGCGGTCGCCCAAGGCAGTTGCGTGGGAGGATCCACAGTAGTCAACGACGCCGTCTGCTTCAGGACACCACCCGCAGTACTAGGATGGTGGCACGATGACTACAAGATTGAGGACATTGAACCTGAACACATGAAGAAGTACTTTGAGACCGTCGAGCGGAGAATCTCTGTAAGCGAAGTGCAGCCCTACGAGATAAACAAGAACAACGATGTCATGAGGAAAGGATGCAAAAAACTAGGCTGGGAAGCAGGACCAAACAGCAGGAACTGCAAGAACTGCAAGCAGTGTGGCCTCTGCCACCTTGGATGTTACTACGGAACCAAGCAGAGCATGCTGGAGACATACATCAAAGACGTAGACGAAATCCACGGAAACAGCGTCAAGATCTACGCCGATTGCAGAGCCGAACGGATCGAGACATCCGGAGGCAGGGCGACCGGCGTCAAAGCAGTTGCGAACGGAGAGAACAGCGAGGAGTTCGATGTTAACGTGAAGCCGAAGATTGTAATCGTCTCAGGGGGAACAATAGCCTCTTCGGAGCTGCTGCTCAAGAGCGGCTTGAACAGAAATGGCAAAGTTGGAGTGAACATAACCCTTCATCCTTCACCCGCCATCATCGGCGACTTCGAAGAAGAGATCAACGGACATCAAGGCATACCAATGGCATATCACAGCAGCGAGTTCAGCGTACAGAAGACAGGGAAGAGAGGCTATCTCCTCGAGTCAGTATTCCTAGCCCCATACCAGTTCTCCCTTCCCCTTCCAGGCTTCCAGTACGATCACAAGGAACTCATGAAACGATACAACCACTACGCCCTAATCGGGACACTCCTTCACGACGAGCCCGTAGGAAGCATAGCGCTCGGCGGACCATTGGGCACAATACTATCCTATCAGCTCTCCCAAGGAGACGCCAAGATGATGACTGAAGGAATGAAAAGTGCAGCCAAGATCCTCTTCGCGGCAGGAGCCCAACGTGTCATTACATCCCATCGAAAAAGAACAGTGCTCTACAGCGAAGATGACATGCATCTCATCGACGAAAGAGGAGTCGGCCCGACGGACATAAGCATCGGATCCGGACACCCTCAAGGCGGGAACCAGATGGGAGGAACACCAGAGTCATCTGTAGTCGATTCCTACTCCAAATTCCATGGTCTCCAGAATCTCTTCGTCTGCGACGCAAGCGTCTTCCCAACCGCGGTCGGCGTGAATCCACAGCTAACAGTCATGGCCCTAGCAACTAGGGTAGCAGAGCACATAGCAGACAACTGGAATCAAGGAAAAAGGTACGCTGGCTGAGGAGCTGCCCTAAACTTGTCCACATCAGGCTCCCCATCTTTTATGGCGGGGATGAACATAGCAGGTAACGATGTTCGCGATTACCCTGAAAAGATCGTCGAGCTTCTCCAGCCTACTCCCATCAGATGGATAAGAGTACATGCGTTCCCAACAAGGTCGTTAGAGGAGTCGGGGCCTACGGGCTTAAACTATCTGCAGACTATTGAGCATCTTTGCAAAAATGGGTTCAACATCCTCGCGCCGATAGAAGTCGGCTACATCGAGAACATCGGGTCAGTAGCAATCGCTGACCTTGATAAGTTCATAGAAGCATCCTATCAAGAATCGTACAAAGCTTGTAAAAAGATATCCGAGGTTGTGAGGAGAACGGGTAGAGAGCTTATCTTCGGAATAGAAAACGAGATCGACGTCAAATCCTGGATCTTGCAGGCACTACCCGGCATCGGTTGGAGAGCAAGTTTCGAGGCCTGGGTGCAGCAAGCCGTGGACTTCAACTTGAAGTACAAGCGACTCAACAACATCCTCAAAGGAGCAAACGACGCTGATCCAGAAGCAAAGACCATGACGAACATTGTAGCCGAGGATGTAAGAGTCTTCATCGAGGACTTCAGGAGAGAGCTCGCGAAATACTCAGCTCTACTGAAGCAACACTCTATTCTTGCCGAGGAGATTCCCGACGATCTCATAGACTGGAAGGTTGAGCTAAAGCACCTAAAGGAGAACCTAAAGGTCGACTACGTCGGCCTTGACAACTACGCCAACTGGATCATCAAATACCCAGTCTACGGTCAGGAGACCGGGAGCAAGGTGCGCGAAGCCGAGAAACTCGCTGGGAGACCAGTATTCAATCCAGAGTTCGGGTACACCACCTACAGGACGCTCTTTGAGCGGGCACTCTTCTGGATTCTTCGGAGGAGCTCTGCAAGCGAAATGCAGCTCCAGTTCTACAGGAACACCCTAGGCTCCCTAGAGGAAACCTCATCAATAGGAACATTCCCGTGGGTACTCTTCACACATCCAGACAGGCCTGCCAGCCCAAGGCAGGAAGCGTACTTCGGTCTCTACAAGATGAGCCACGGGAACCTGACAAAAGAACCAGCCTTCGACTACTATGTTGAATGGCTGAAAAAGATTGGCAAATGACAGTTGTCAGCCAGAGGATACTCTTCTTATGAAGTAGTATATGACAGGTCTAGTGCCCTCGCCTGTTTTCTCAAAGTGAATCAACCCCAGCGACCTGTCGCCTATTATGTTCAGAATTCCGGAAGCCTCAGGCAAATAGCGCCCAACCATGATGTTATCGTTTATCATTCGAATCTCATCATGAAAGTTAGTGAAATCGAACATCAGCATCTCTTTCTGCGTCAGCTCCACCCTTGAATCACCCTTTAGGATATTCATGAAGTTCCAGTTGCAGCTAACTTTCCCAGCACTGTCCACATC
>JACQRY010000070.1 GCA_016206275.1 Nitrososphaerota archaeon | reverse complement strand
CGCTACAAGCGGACAAGGACAGTCACAAGAGCAGCAGATGTATTTTCTCTCATAACGAATTTGCTTCGACAAGCAAGGAGGGAACTACAGTTATATAACACCTCGTTCTTTTTTAACGTAAGAGGAGGAAGACTACTTGCCGACCCACGGTTCGCTAACCAAAGCAGGAAAGGTCAGAGGACAGACCCCTAAGCTTCAAGCCAAATCCAAGACCAGCGCTATTCCAAGAATGAGGAACCGCAACACCTTCGTTAAACGCTTCAACCTGAAGAGGAAGCCGGGGCAGAACTGGCTTAAGAGCTAATCCTCATCTCTCATATTTTTCTTCCGGGCATATACTGGTTTAGCCATGAGGCTCCTTCAGTCATGACCTTCTCGAAAACCACTGGATCAGCCTCAATGTAATGTTTCTCAGCTTCGACCACATAGAGCTTCTTCGGCTCCCCAGCAACCTGATGCATAGAGACCTGCTCCACGTGCGGCGTCAAAGGGTCCCATTTAGATGAAACGAACATCACGGCCCTCGGAGAGATCCTGCCGGCAACCGTCTCAGGCCTAAAGCTCATTAAAGCTTCAGCGCATTCAAGAGGTATCTTCATCAACTCACGTTCAGGGTACTGCTTGTAGGATTCCTTCCACGACTGCTCTGTCTCCGGGGGAGGAGTCATGATCTCCAACGGATGCACACTCCTTGACTTGCCTGTTATCACTCTCATTCTACGGTCCTCTTCTAAGATGCGTAGGAACTCGATCCACTCCCATTCTCTGCGGAGGCTTCTAAGCCACCTTCCTCCATCCCCAACTCCGCTTACACTGATGGCGCACCGAACACGTTCATCTATGGCAGCGGCGTAAACCACCATTGAGCCACCTAGGCTCATCCCCCACAACCCAAGCTTTCTAGGATCCACCTCTTCCCGAGTCTCCATGTACGTCAAAGCGTTCCGAATATCTTCCACTTGCTCTAGGGGTATGAGTCTCCACCTTGGCCCTTCGCTTTCTCCAAACCCCCTATAGTCAAATGCAAGGCAGCAGTAACCCTCGTCTACCAAGCGTCGGGCGATCTTAGGAGAGTTTCTCTCTTTCCACCCTGCATAGCCATGGCAAATTATTATGCCGCCTCTTTTCTCCCCGGGTTTTAGATCGTCTGGAGCATAGAAGATGGCTGATAGCTTGTAGCCTAGGCCGCTGTAGAAGAACGTTTTCTGCTCCTTCAAAGATTCGTCGAAAGTGGCCAGCATGCATGTGGCTTGAAAGTCTTTGCTTTGGTCGCTGCGATGTTGTCAGGTCATCTTGTTTCTTTGAGCTCCTGTGTGGGTTGGGGGCCTAGGGGGGTTTAAGTAGGTTTTAGGTTTGTTTTCAGCTGTTTTTTGTCGGTTGGTTTGTTTTTCTGGTTGTTTGGCGGTGTTTTTTTTCTTTTGATTTGTCCGTATGCTTTCCACGGAATTAAGCTTGGTTTGTGTGCAGAGGCTTGTGGAAGCGTTCGTCTCCATCTGTAAGCTTATTGTCTTACCCAAATAACTTGACGGCGTCGCTGTGTGCGTAGCTCTTAAAAGATCGGTGGATATGGTTGGACTCTGGTTATGTCGATGTATTTCAAGGGGAAGAAGATGGGCATCGTTTCTAAGGCAGAGGGTACCGAGCATTTTGGTCACGGTCGAGAAATCAAGGAGGAGTTGGCCAAGAGGTTCCCTGAGGAGGCTGCGAGGGTCTTGGATGTTGGAACTGGGTTTGGTTCGAATCTGCTCTTCCTGAAGAATATTTATCCAAACTCATTGGTGTGGAGTATGGACCCCTCCCAGGATACTCTTACGAATGCTGAGAGACTGTTGAAGGAGAAGGGGTTGAATGAGGGGATAACTTTGGTGAAGGGTAACGCGGAGGAGATGCCGTTTGAAGACGGGTTTTTTGACCTTGTCACTTCAGTGATGGTTCTGCACCATGTTGTAGATGTGACCGCATCCTTCAGAGAGATGTATAGGGTTCTAAGTAAAGATGGAACATTGCTCATAGCTGACTGGAAGCCTGAGGCTCACAAGCTTCCCTTCAAGGAGCATCACCATGAAAAAGACTTTATCAGCGCGTCAAGAGCTGAGCAGATCATCAAAGACGTTACCACAGATGTTAAGATCTCTGACTGGCCTCTCTGGTATCTGCTTCAAGCAAGAAAATAGTCTGCTTGATCCTTAACGCGTAGACTAGCGGTAGCTCTGCATATCGGGGAGAGTTGCTTGTTCGAATGTGGATTACAAGTGGTGAGTGGGTTACTAAGAAATCGTCTGTCTGTATAACGGTAGATGGGGAGGAGCATAAAGCAAATTTATTCGGATATTGTTAACTCAAATCGGGATGGCTCGATAAGACAAGCGAGAATTTCATCTATGTCCAGAACTAACACAACAGAATCCAGCATTCGGAACACTTGCGTCTTTGTTGAGGAAAGGGTTGGTTGCGTCCAAGTTTGCTGAGTTAGATTAGGTGTTTCGCTTGGGTCGTTGGTGCATGGTCCTTCTGCGGCTGGAAGCGAGGGCTTCAGTGATGATAAGAAGGGTCCATGGGTCTGCCGTTTAACTCTATCTTGGTTTCTATTGGAACTGAGTGGGTGATGGTGTTATATGCTGTGCAAAGTTCTTCAACCGATTGTATCAGCCTCATGATCTTATCAGCAGGTTCGTGGCTTTGTATTCTCACGTGTGTATTTATGCGGTGAAAACCCGAAGAGACGCGTTCTGCTTGTTCATCCTTCTGGTCGACGTATTTCATTACACGCATTCTATCCAACCAGTCCATTTCCCCCTGGACCTCTATGTCTATCGAATCGATGGTTAGCCTCATGATGGAGGCATTCCGCGCGTAGAAGCTCAGCTCGCAGAGTGCTAGTCCTGCGAGGAAGTATTGAAGGGGTGTTGGAGCTTTCTCGGTACCTCCTCTCTCTTTAGCTTCATCCGAGTAGAAATTCAGGCCTTGTGGGTTTTCTGTGGTAGGAGGCGTCTCGACCATTTTGTAATAGTCTTGTATGATTCGCGCACGAATACGGGAGACCTTCTTTCTCTTCTCGGGATGATCTTTCATTTCTTTGAAGACAGCATGAGCGACAGCTCTAAGTTTCTCATAGTCAATTATGCACTTCAGTTGTTCCAAGATGGCCTACTTATCTGGCAAATGCGGGATAAATGCCTTCCGAACATACCCGTAATGAGTGGGCCGCGCATT
>JACQRY010000054.1 GCA_016206275.1 Nitrososphaerota archaeon | reverse complement strand
GTTTCATCAGCCCTTGCTAAGGAAATTGCTTCTTCTGCTACGAGCATCGACGGCGTAAAGGTTCATGTAAGCCCGGATGTGGAGTTAGATGATGACTATCAAATAGCTCTAGGAGAGCAATCTGTCAGCCTTAACCCAGAGATGGTTTACGCGGCCTTTCTACCCAGAAATGGGCGAGTAAGAGTATTGATCTTCAGCGGGAAAGAGGCTCAGAAGAGGGGCGTACATGCAGGCAACGCAACAAAAGAAGTTGCTAAGCTGGTCGGCGGCTCAGGAGGAGGCGACGCATCCTTCGGCCAAGGAGGCGGCACCATGGTTGAAAAGCTGGATGAGGCGAAGAAGGCTCTAGTCGCCCACGTAAAGAATGCTCTTACTCGACAACGGTGAGCAGGGTCTTGCCAATAGAATGGCGCAAAATAGAAGAGAAGTGGAGGAAGAAATGGGAAGACGCCCACGTATTTGAAGCTGACCCGACGCCATCAAAACCCAAGTATTTTCTGACAGTAGCCTACCCCTACCCCAATTCACCCCAACACATCGGGCACGGACGAACCTACACCCTTGCAGATGTGCACGCCCGCTACATGAGGATGAAAGGCTACAACGTTCTCTTCCCTATGGCCTTCCACTACACAGGCACCCCCATACTCGCCATGGCCAAGAGGCTGACCGGCAAGGATCCAGATCTCTTAGACACCTTCGCACGAGTATACAAGGTACCGGAGAACCTGCTTGCATCATTGACTCAACCTCTTGACATAGCACGATACTTCCACCAAGAAATAAAGGCTGGAATGAAGGAGATAGGCTACTCCATCGACTGGAGAAGAGAATTCACCACCATAGATCCTACCTACAGCAAGTTCATCGAATGGCAGTTCAAAAAACTCTACGACAAAGGCTTGATCACACGAGGCAGCCACCCAGTAGGCTGGTGCCCCAATGACGGTAACCCTGTCGGGCAACACGACACATTAGGCGATGTTGAACCTGAGATAGGCGAATACACTGTGATTAAATTTCCTTTTGAAGATGCCTATCTGCCTGCTGCCACCCTTAGATGCGAAACAGTCTTCGGAGTCACCAATATGTGGCTCAACCCTGACGCCGAATACGTAAAAGTGGATGTAGATAACGAGCATCTTATCGTCAGCAAGGAAAGCGCTAAGAAGATGGAGTATCTTGGCATCAACGCAAAAGAGAAAAGCAGTTTCAAAGGCTCTAATCTTATAGGTAAAACAGCCAAGAATCCTGTCACCGGTTCTTCCCTACAAGTTCTTCCTGCTAGATTCGTTGATCCTAAGAACGCGACGGGGGTTGTCATGTCAGTCCCTGCTCATGCTCCCTACGACATGCAGGCCCTAATCGACCTAGCCGCAGACACAGAGACACTTCGGAGGTTCAGCCTCCAACAGGAATCAGTGAAGAAAATAGAAGCGATCACCATAGTGGACTCTGAAGGCTACTCCGACAACCCCGCCATGGAGTTGATCCGCAAGATGAAAATAACGGCTCAAAGCGATCCGAAGCTCGAGGAAGCAACCTCCGAGCTATATTCACACGAGTTCCATAAGGGACGAATGAAAGAATCATGCGGCAAATACTCGGGACTCACTGTCACCGAAGCAAGAGACAGAGTGAAAGAAGATCTGCTAGCGGAGAAGAAGGCCTTCCCACTCCCAGAGATAACAAATAGGCCTGTGGTGTGCAGATGCGGCACCGAATGCGTCATCAAAATATTCGAAAACCAATGGTTCATCAACTACGGTGACAAAGGCTGGAAGAGCCTTGCCGAAGAATGTCTAAAAGCCATGAGTCTCCTCCCCGACGATATCCGCAGCGAATTCGAGTATACCATTGGATGGTTGAAGGAGAAAGCATGCGCCAGAAAGTCCGGCTTGGGCACACCCGTCCCTTGGGAGAAGAGCTGGATCATCGAGAGCCTCTCCGACTCCGTCATATACATGGTCTACTACGTGCTGGCCAAATCCATCAACAAACACGGGTTGTCCGCATCCCAGCTGACCGAAGCCTTCTTCGACTATGTGCTGCTCGGAAAAGGTGAACTCCTGCAAGTTGCGCAAAACTCATCGATTGATCTGAACCTACTTACAGACATTCGCCAAGAATTCACCTATTTCTACCCCCTAGACAGCAGACACTCAGGAAGAGACCTAGTACCCAACCATCTAACATTCTTCATCTTCAACCACTCCGCCATCTTCCCCAAAGAGCACTGGCCCAAGCAGATAGTGGTCAACGGCAGTGTCTTAATGGAGGGGAAAAAAATGTCGAAGTCCTTCGGAAACATTGTTCCGTTAAGGAGCGCCATTGATACTTATGCTGCAGACCCTCTTAGACTCACCATAATGGCAACTGCTGAGCTCCTGCAAGACGCTGATGTGAGCTTGGAGATGGTTCGCACATTCAGAGAGCGGCTGGAAAAGTTCGACGCTATGGCCCTACAGATCAAAGAAGAAGGAGCCGCTGAAGGAGACGCCCTGAGCCTCGTTGACCGCTGGCTTCTCAGCCGACTGCAAAGCCACATAGCTTCCACCAGCGAAGCCATGGAGAAGCTACGAGTAAGAGAGGCGATACACCACTGCATATACCTATTTGACCAAGACATCCAGTGGTACGTTAGAAGGATAACTGGAAACCAAGATCAGGCTGTAAGACAGAAGGTTAATGGTGTGCTCAGCAAAGCGGTTGAAGCTAGAGTTAAGCTTCTTGCACCGTTCACCCCGTATCTGTGCGAAGAGCTCTGGTCGATTCTGGGCAAGGATGGCTTCGTTTCAAGCGCATCATGGCCCCAGCCTGACACCTCAAAGATAGATCCAGCGGCGGAAGAGTCAGAGGAACTCATCAAAAGCCTTCTTGACGACACGCAGAGCATAATCAGAGTCATGAAAGTTAAGCCCAAGAGCATAACATTCTACGCAGCTGCCAAATGGAAGTGGCAAGCCTATCTGGCTGCTCTGAATATGAGTGAAGAAGGACAGGTGAATGCCGGCGCTCTTATGCGCCGCCTAATGGATATTCCCGAAATGAAGGCTAGGGCAAAAGAAGTGTCTGCCCTAGCCCAAAAGCTTCCTTCAGATCTCATATCTCTTCCATCCGAACGGAGGCGTACAAGGGTGAAAGTGGGACATTTGGACGAGATTTCTATTCTAAAGGACGCCACCGCTTTCTTCAGTAAGGAACTTGAGGCGCAGATTCAGGTCTACACTGAGCATGATCCGGAAAGACATGATCCTCTGAAGAGAGCAGCTAACGCAAAGCCGTATAGACCTGCAATCTTTGTCGAGTAAACATGATCATTCTACCTGAAGCTGGGGAACACTTTCTCCGCGAAGAGCCTCATCTTCATATGCACCTTCTCGTCGCTCATACTTGAGAACCTGAATCTCAGGATCAAATGATCAACATTGAATTCTCGCGCGTATAACTCTGTTCTTCTAACGCATTCCTCAGGGCCTCCCCTGATAAAGGTGTTCTCGGCGAGCTTGCTTAGGTCAGGATCATGCAACTCTTTTACCGATGAAGCTTTCAGATAGGATTTTATGAAGTATTCTGTTACCAGCTGATCATCTCTCTTGCTCTCTTCATCCGTGGGGTTGATGGTGGCCTCCCTCATAAGGGGCCTTACCTTTGGCTCCACGCCAGTCTCCACCAAAGATTCATAGATATTGTAGAAGCGTCTTAATCCCGATATGGGGATACTGGGGCCTGGTAAGAAGCCATCGCCTACAGTTGCTGCGAGTCTTGCTCCAGTGTCGGTTCTTCCACCGATCCACACAGGCGGTCCCCCACTTTGAGTTGGAGTGAATGCTAGTTTGGCTCCTTCAAGAGTATAGAATTCGCCGTGGTGAGAAACAGTTTCGCCGCGCCAGAGTTGACGGATGATCTCCATCTGCTCTTTGAGTCTGCCTACCCTGCCCTTACCTTCCATGCCGTAGGCAGAATAGTCATCGCGGAACCTTGTGCCTCCTAGGCCGGCTCCAAGTATGACTCTTCCGCCCGAAAGCATGTCAAGGAGAGCTGTTTCCTCAGCAAGTCTTACGGGGTGATACATCGGTGGAATCATTACGCT
>JACQRY010000053.1 GCA_016206275.1 Nitrososphaerota archaeon | reverse complement strand
GTAGCGGAATCATAGACATGCACACCCATCCCTTCTCCTGTTCCCTAGATCTCTTTCTCAGAGAAATGGAACAAGCGAAACTAAGATGCTGCGTGCCACTCTTCTCCATAAGAAACCCCGAGGACGTAGATCTGCCGGAAGTGAGAAGAAGAATCTCCAGTAGGCTCCAAGGAGACTTGACACATATGCAAGACAGGATATTCGAGGGGATCAGAAGCTATATCGGAAGCCTCGCCAATCCCACCAACAGGGATGTTGCGGAGCTAGCAGCCAGCCACCCCGGTAAATTCATACCCTTTGGCTCCGTGTATATGAATGGCAGTGAAGAACAGTTGCAGCAACAGCTAAGAGAAGCCGAGAATCTTGGACTCAAAGGGTTGAAGCTGCTTCCTACTCTCCAGCTCTTCAATCCGTCTCAGAGCAGAAATTTTGAAAAAGTCTGTGAATGGTGTGAGAAGAAGGGATGGAGCATCGTCTATCACACTGGTTGTGACCCTGGGCCCTTCGAGATGCCTGAAGTGGCTGAGGACGCGAATCCGAAATATCTTGTCCCTGTGCTGGAAAGGTATAAGCCTAAGATAGTTTTGGCTCATTTCGGTGCTTACAGTGCCTATCACATGGGGCTGTGGTTTGACGAAGCCCTCAACGTGGCTAAGAGATTTGAAAATGTTTATGGAGACACGTCTGCTGCTGTAAGTTTCGTTTTAGAAGAGGGCAATCTGAAGAGGATTAGGGACGAAGTGGGTTTGGATAGACTCCTGTTCGGTAC
This sequence comes from Nitrososphaerota archaeon, assembly GCA_016206275.1. Classification (GTDB taxonomy): domain Archaea; phylum Thermoproteota; class Nitrososphaeria; order Nitrososphaerales; family JACQRY01; genus JACQRY01. The sequence goes on along the minus strand of JACQRY010000053.1, from coordinate 1,395 downwards.
GGACTTCCCCGTCGTTGGCGGGAGTAATATTGCTTCCGAAGTAGAAGCGGTCTCAACATGTTCATATTTATCCGACGAGGAGAAGTCTATGGTGCTGGGGGAGAATGCGGTTCGCCTTCTTGGTTTATGATTTTAATGCGTTTTCTTCTAAGTGTTTGGGAATATGGTTATGTGCGGGTGATCTTGTGGTCATGAGGCCCACGGGGAGCTCGTGAAGAGAGTATTGCTGAAAAGGGAAGGCAAGAATTCTGCACCTAGGAAGATGATGGTCTGCATAACGGGTATGCCTGGTGCGGGTAAGTCTACTGCTAGCGAGGCTGTAGAGAGCCTAGGCTTTACTTTGATAAACATGGGTGATGCTGTCAGGGAGGAGACCGAGAGGCGTAGTCTTCCCGCCAATGACGTGAATGTAGGGTCTTTGATGCTGGAGTTGAGGAAGACTAGGGGCACGAAGGCGATTGCCGAGCTTTGCGTCAATAAGATTCGAAGTGTGAATAATGGTCGCGTTGTAATCGACGGAGTGAGGAGCATGGATGAAGTGGAGGTTTTCAGGAGGGAAGGTAAAGTGTTTCTCTTGGCCATCCATGCTTCCCCGGCTACGCGATATGGGTATCTTCGTTCCAGAGGGAGGCGGGATGCCCCTCTTAGCTGGGACGAATTCTGCGTCCGTGACATGAGAGAGTTGTCGGTTGGGATCGGGAGCTCGATAGCGTTGGCCGACGAGGTGGTTTCTAACAGCAACCTAACCATTGAAGAATTAAGACATCAGGCCATGGCTATAATTAAGCGAGCATTGAAGAATGTTGAAGGCTGAGTTCTTTACACATTCCTTGCTGATCGAGGTCTCCGTTGAGACCAATCCTTCTGAAAGTGAGGCGAAGGTCCGGGCCTCGGTTGAGGTACTGGTCAATCCTTTGGATATTGGTGCGGAAGGAATCAACGCAGGGATGTTGGAGGGTAAGAGCACTAATGCTCAGAGCCTAGTACCGATCTATGATGGTATTAGGAGAAGGTTAAGCCTCGGAGTGGCCAGAAGACTTTTGTTGAAGAACCGCGTAGGGCATTCCACTTGGCTTCAGTTCAACAAGCAGGCTGCTTACGTGGGTATTGTGGCGATCTGCGAGAACGCGGATGAGTCACCTCTGGGCCCAATAGTGGTTAAGTTCACCAGTCCTGAACTTGACTCGTTCATAGACTGGTTCGCCCCAGAGATTGAAAGCTCTTCGCGGTGAGTCCTACCAGTCTTCTGGGTAAGGTACGTCGACAGCCATCTGGTCTGTTGCAGCGATGACTCTTGGATGAACTTCGCCTGCTTGAAGGAGCAGCGGAGAAACATCGGTATATCTAGCGCTGAAATGAGTCAAGATCAGAAGATTAGCCTCAGCGTTCCTAGCT
>JACQRY010000057.1 GCA_016206275.1 Nitrososphaerota archaeon | reverse complement strand
GTTCTCTTACCAAGAACATTGATGCGCTGAAATAGCATCCGCTCTCAGCAATAAGCCCATTTGCCTTACAGCCCTAGGTATACTGGGAGGGGCCGTCGGTGGGATTTTCGGATTACTCTCGAACCCACGACCAAGAGGTCCACAGCCTCCTATGCTCCCAATCTACACCACGACGGCCACGAAATGCCTTCACGGATCGCTAACCCGTTGGTCTGGTGCAATCCTCATCGCTCTCACGAGCCGTAATATTCTTTTCCTTAGAAAACTATCGCGTACAGCCGTAACGGTGATTGGGTATTAGGACAGCGTACGGATCACTACGGAATCACATATATAACATAACTAAGGGTGGTTCAGGTTTGTGGCGTTACAGTGGAGTCCGAGCCCTAGTTCAGGGGAGTCACCATTGGGAGGGTTTAAGCCATATCTATCCAACTTTGGACATTAAGCTATCTCATCTCAGCTATTCCCATCGCCTTTGCCCTCTTCAAGCTCAATAGAAACTCAACAGATAATGCTAGAGCGAGCAGAAGGTTCTACTCATTCTCCCTAGTATGTTTGCTTGTCTGGGCCTCACTGGATTTTGTTATGGTAAACATGCCGCCTGGGAGTGAGACAACAGCTCACCTATTCCTACAAGTGGTCTTTGCCTTCGTCTCACTAGCAGTATTCTTCTTCGTATTAAGCGCAAATCACCTAACCAGCACTCCTAGGACGCTTGAAACACTCTTCTTCAGCACCCCCCTCATCACTATTCTTCTCCTGAGCCTTTTCGGAGCCTTTACGGTAACGCTATCACCCTATGGGTGGCAGGGTAACATATCCAATCCTTTCTTAAGATATTTCTGGCTAACCTTGGTAGTTCTAATCATGGCTTACTCTATTCTTCGCCTCTTCACTAGGCGAAATAATGCAAAAGAAGGCGATCGGAAGAGGCTCACAATATTTCTCGCTAGTGTGACCGCCACTTTGGTTCTGGGAACCCTCTTCTTCATACTCACTGAGTTCGCCGAAATACCGATACTAAGCGTTGTAGTCGTGAACCTCACATTTTTCCCAGCCCACTACGCATATCCACCTTACAAGAAAGAGAAACCAGTGCAGCAACCATAGCAAGAAGTCAGGAGCCCGTCCCCAACACTCATTGCTTGGGAGCACTGCAGGATCCTAATGCTATACCACAACGCCCACAGTCCACAAAAGCCCTCTGAACCTGATCCTAACCGTACGCAGCCCTTGATTGTAACGCTTAGTGTATCAACGCTGCGTCCACCATCATCCCAATGAAGAGCAAGGCAAGATAGGGGCTAGAGAACTTAAAGACCACCCATGCCCGTTCACCAGTCGGCTTCGCCACCAACCAAAAGTTCAACGCAAACATCAAAACTCCCAACACAGCGGCTGAAACCAAATACACGATTCCGAAGCCGGGGCCAAGATTGAAGACAAAGGGAAGCACCGAGAAGACCACCATCAGAATCGTAGTCGACGCAATACACCTCACGGCCACAGCTTCACGCACAACAACCGGAAGCATAGGAATATTCGCACGCACATAATCGTCCTTAGAGTGCAAAGCCAGGCTCCAAATGTGAGTAGGAATCCAGAGCACCACGAGCGCAGCCATGATTACCGATGCAAGATCGATGGTTCCTGTAACCGCAGCATATCCGATCATAACAGGCATCCCGCCCGAAATGCCGCCAAGAATGATGTTGGTCGGGCTCCTCCTCTTCAGAATCTTACTGTAAACCACAACATTATCTAAAATTCCAATCACCATCAAAATCGCTGCAAGAACATTCAACGCCAAAGCCATGCCTACAGACAGGACAGCCAATGATAGCCCATAGTAGAGAGCTTTCTCTGGAGGAGCTATACGTTGAGACGGGATGGGCCTGCTCTTCGTCCTGCTCATAATAGCATCAATATCTCTATCATTGTAATTAGTGATGGTGTTGGAAGCCGCCGAACCCAGTGTAACAGATGCCAGCCCTAAGATGAGGGTGAGAATATCGGGCAGACCCCGAGCGGCCACGACCAGACCTCCTAGGGCGGTAAAGACTAACAGCGACCAAATCTTGGGCTTCGTGACCTCAACGTAAATCTTTGCAGTGTCAGTCAGCGTCAAAAGTCTTCCTTAGCAGGGGAAGAAAGTAACGAGCCTATTTATGTTTCCCACATTACGGTTCTGACAATTCATCTAGCCATGTCTCCTCCCCTGATAAGCGCGAAGTATTAGGCATCCTGAGGTTCTGATAAGTCCCATCCGGCTTTATATTGCCTATAGGCCTACACCACCCACACCAGCGCAAGCACCAAAACCCCCCCAAAAAAGCTATCAGACCACAAAAATTGTTTAGCCCAGCCCACATTATAT
>JACQRY010000071.1 GCA_016206275.1 Nitrososphaerota archaeon | reverse complement strand
GTGGAAGAGATTCGCTAATCATCGGTTGTTACATGCATAATGGGATAGAGGCAATGCTAACGCACGATTCAGACCTGTTGGAGATTGGGAAAGTCACCTTCAGGGGCCGACAGGTATCGTTCAATGATCCCCTCGCGTAGGGATTTGAACATTTGAAACCCGTTTTTTCGGACCCGTTCGGGGGCTAACCCCACCGGGCCCGCCATGTCTAATTAAGCCATTGTAGCGAAAACCCGCCTGGTCGGAGCGGTCAAAGGGGGCAGGCGTCTTCCCAAAATGGGGTAGAATATGATTCACCGAAAAGATGGTCTTTTGTGGTGCAGACACTTTAGGTATTAGGAATCACTTCTGCATACCTACGCATAGACTTTGCTTCGATGCCTGATTAGCAATACAAGAAGTGTATCGTTAATCTTAGCGTATATGACTCGATATTCCCCTATTCTCAGCTTGTAGAGGCCCTTGAACTCGCCGCTCAGGGGTTCTCCAGCCCTTGGGTTCTTGTCCAAAACCTCCTTTATTTCAGAAAGTATTCGTCCTGCTCGCTTGGGATCGATGTGCCTAAGATCGCGACTTACGGACGACTTGTAGACTATTTTGTGAACCAAGCTTGCTTACCAGTTCTTCCTGTGTGATTATTGCGTCTTCTTTATCGCTTAACCTGTGTAACGCAATCAAATAGTCCTCGTATTCCTCGATGTATTCTTGGAGGGCCTTCTTGATGATATACGTCTTTGGGCGTTCCAGTGTCTTGGCCAGCTTCTTTAGCCTCTTCGACATGTCTTCAGGTAATCTTATCGAGACTGCTTCGCTCATTACTTGTATTACATGTAAGGCATGTATTTAATAGTTCTGTGGAGTCTTGGCTAAAGTTGGACATTTCCTTCGGATAGAATACCCGCTTAAACCACCTGTTTTACGTTATCTACTGTTGGAAAAATCAATCTATCGAACCCTTAGAGGCTCAAACCAGCGATTTTGAATCTAAATCGAGGCAAAAGACTGAGAGGCTTCCCTAGACGAGCAAGCTATCTCAGTTGCGTATCTAACGGTGCTCCCAGCTAGGACACATGTCCTTCTCATGAATCCTAGAAACCGCACTTGACACTCGTCGAATCCCACCGGGCCCGCCAAGTCCCATTGGCTCTATCAGCAATAGTCAACCATGCTCCATCTATTCTGAATGAGTTATGCATCAGAAAATTATATTAGTCAGAACTGTTTCCTGGTCAGTAGGATAGGGTGCTATGAAGGTTAGGGTTGGGGCACGCGGAACATTTGTGATCCCTAAGAAGATTCGGCAAGCACAGTCCATCGAAGAGGGTGACCTGCTGGAAATCATGGTTGAGGATGATAAGCTCGTTCTGTCCAAAGATAGACTGTGGGAGAAATTTAGAGATTCAGCGAAGGGGTTAACAAAGCCCGAAGAAGTCGAGCGGGAGCTTGACGAGGATGACAGGCTGTGGGAGAACAGGCTCAAACGACTATCGTAGACACTTATGCTTTGATGGCGGAAGCGACTGGGGAGATTACAAAGGATGCGAGGAAGGCTCTAGATGCGATACGAACGAAGAAGGTAGACGGTGTTATCCATCCCCTCATAACCTACGAATTCCTTACTCAGTATCATAGGAAGAGGCTACCTGCATTTGATTCCTCTGAGGAGGCGCTTGAGTTCTTGAACACATACTTTGGGATAGAAAGTCTGACGAACGACACAGCCAGCACTGCCTCAGAGATCAAGATGAAGAGCCTAACCACCTTGAAGGTGATGAAGAGGCATCTCGCATCATGCGACGCTTTAACCATCGCTTTGGCGAAGATCAAAGGCTACCGAATTCTGTCTGGCGACCAAGACTTGACGTTGGTCGCGAGGAAAGAAGGAGTGATTGTGATATGGTAGACGTGCCTTCATATCTGGTCGTGCAATACAAACGGACACAACAAAACTAATGGGGCCCGCCACCATTTGGTGCGAAGTCCTTTTGCTTATGCTCTAGGTTAGCAAGTTCTTGGAACACATCGAGTCGAGTATTGCGACGGGCATCTGATTGTCGGTGAGCCCCCATATGTGCAAGCTTCTATTCCGTGTCGAGCTCTGCGCGATTCTCGAT
>JACQRY010000009.1 GCA_016206275.1 Nitrososphaerota archaeon | reverse complement strand
GTAAGGAACTTCGTCGAAAAAATGCGTAAACTTATGTAAGGAGTATAGACTGAAGCATTAGTATAAAACCACACCTCTAAGTTTGCTCGCGTTATGTCTAAGGATCTATTCCTCCAAATCTAAAAAGAGCTCGAAATCCTTAAAATCCAGATGCAAAGAAAAGCCTTCTCGAAGTCTTGTCGTGACTGGTGAGCACATTCCATAAGCAACCCAAGGCATACACCCGTGAAATAGAGGTCCGAGGTCACCTCATAGACTCCATGATCCTCACCCGCATATTCGACCGAGTCATGGACCTGAAAGGCGAGTTTCAAGTTACCCAGTTCACCATAGGAACCCAAAAGACCGACCCCAGCTACGCCCGACTAATCATCAAAGGAAACAGCGCTCAACACCTCGAAAAAATGCTACAAGAAATCTACCGTGAAGGCGCCGTACCAGTCCAAATTGAGTCAGTCAAGCTCAAACCTGCTCCTGCCGACATGGTCATGCCCAATGACTTCTACTCAACCACAAATCATCACACCTACATCCACCTGGACGGATCCTGGGTAAAGATTCAAGATCAGGTAATGGACAAGTGCATAGTGGTGGATCCTACATCGAAGACTGCTCGATGCGAAGCCATAAGGAACATTCGTAAAGGAGAACTCATAGTTGTTGGCGAAGTAGGAATAAAAGTCGAGCCGCCTGAACGTCCACGTGAAGGCCTAGACGTATTCCAGTTCATGAGCAGCGCAACCTCCACCGAGAAACCCACTACAACCCTAATCAAAAGAATAGCAGCAGATATCCTTGAAACCAAGAAAAAAGGCGGCAAAATAATCGTCGTAGGAGGACCAGCCATCGTTCACACAGGCGGCGCAGACGCCTTCGCCAAGCTTATCCGACTAGGGTATGTTGATGCGTTACTGGCCGGAAACGCCCTCGCTGTTCACGACATTGAACATGCGTTATTCGGCACCTCTCTAGGAGTCTCTGTTGCAAACGGTCAGTCTGCTCATCGCGGACACAGAAATCATATGGCTGACATCAACCAGATCTTCAAGGCAGGATCTTTGAAAGCCATGGTGAAGAAAAAAACTCTGACCAGAGGAATAATGTTCGAATGCATAATGAATGATGTGCCTTATGTTCTTGCTGCATCCATCAGAGACGATGGCCCAATACCCGACGCGATCATCGACATGGTTGAGGCCCAACGACGATACAGAGAGATTCTAAAAGGAGCCGAAGTTGTACTAATGCTGTCGACAATGCTTCATTCCATAGCAGTAGGAAACATGCTTCCTTCAAACGTGAAAACCATTGCCATCGACATCAATCCCTCAGCGGTAACCAAGTTACTGGATCGAGGCTCAGGCCAAGCGCTAGGAGTAGTGTCAGACGTTGGGACATTCCTCCCTCTCCTGTTGAGCTACCTTGAGAAACAAGCCCGCTAACAGTGCAAACCTATACAGATTAAATCAGCACAAAGTTTCATCTACAGGCAAAGGCAAGCTATACTTAAGAACCGTGACATAAAACCTCATGAGAACTGAGTGGAAAATTTGGCTAAAACCTGGTATGACTCCACGATCAGCCTAGATCCCATTAAAGATCAGACAATAGCAGTCATAGGATACGGTATCCAAGGCCACGCTCAAGCATCCAACATGAAGGACTCAGGCCTAAAAATCATAGTAGGAGCAAGAAAAGGCGGCAGCAGCTGGAAGCAGGCAACCAAAGACGGTCACAGAGTTATGGAGGTCCCTGACGCCTGCGCAGATGCGGATATCATTCATATTCTGATACCGGACATGGTTCAAGCCAAAGTTTACCGAGATGAGATCAAAGACCATTTGAAGAAGGGAAGGGCTCTCGGCTTCTCACACGGCGCCGCAGTCCACTGGAAATGGATCAAGCCACCCACGTGGGTCGACGTAATTATGGTGGCTCCCAAGTCGCCTGGTCAGCGCATAAGAGAGCTATACAAAGAGAATTTCGGAGTACCTGCTCTGGTGGCTGTGGACCAGGATTATACAAAGAAGGGATGGAGCCGCATCCTAGGTATGGCTAAGGGGGTTGGCTGCGCCAGGGCTGGCCTCATCAAAACTACGTTCAAGGAAGAAGTGGAAACAGACTGGTTCGGCGAGCAAGTGGATCTATGCGGTGGAGTGGACGCTATGATTCGCAACGCTTTCGAAACTCTGATCGACAACGGGTACCAGCCAGAAGTGGCCTACTTCGAATGCCTTCATGAGTTGAAGCTGATTGTGGACCTAATTCAGAGGTATGGAATAGCAGGAATGTATAGAAGAGTAAGCGAAACTGCTCGCTACGGTGGTCTCACCCGAGGAGACAGAGTAATGAGTAAAGAAGTAGGGAACTCCATGAAGAAGACACTCAAAGAAGTGCAATCAGGCAAGTTCGCAAAAGAATGGGTTGATGTCTATGCGAAGAAGGGCCCAAACTCTTTCGAAGACCTCCTTAGAAAGCTAGATCAACACCCCATCGAGAAAGTTGGCCGCGGCCTCCGCAAAATGATGTGGCCCAATCAAACAATAAGTTGAGCTCTCTGTGCCAGCTGTAAGCCTTAAATAACTACACTCGTAAGCCGCGTCTCAGACCTTACAGAGGATCAGCTATGCCTCGAAGCCATGGATATAGACGAAAGACCCGAAGCCTATTGACGAGCCGTTCCACAGGGAGAGGACTCACACCTTTCCTTAGACAATACAAAGCCAACGACAAAGTTGTCATCGACATCGATCCAACCCAAGTTAAGGGAATGCCCCATCGCAGATTCCAAGGCTTGATAGGAATCATAGAGGAAGTAGGACGCCGATCCCTAGTAATAAACGTGAAAGTAGGCGGAAAAACTAAAAAGGTCATAGCTCGCCTTGAGCACGTAAAGCCTCAAACAGGGGTGAAAAGCCAATGAGCGAAGAAAAAATTCGAAAGACGATAATCACATTGGCTGAAGCCAAACGAATCCTTAAGACGATAGATCCAGAGAAAGCAGATCAGATACAGAAGCGTACAATTGACTATCTGGAGAAGTTCTCAAAAAGCGAAGCCGACACCGCCAGCAGAACAAAGAAGGAACTTACCGAGAAATGCGGGCTGACAGACTCAGAGGCAGCAGAACTTGTAAACATAATGCCCAAGACCGTCGATGAACTTAGAGTCTTCACCTCGGGATGGAAAAAACTGCTAACCACCGAAACAGTTGAAAAGATCCTCAAGATCCTACACGCCAAGTCCTAACTCGCATTTCCCAACAAGATCACTGCTTTACAATTATCCACAAACCATAAATCAGTCCAACCAGTTAATCGAACGAATAAACATTTGAAATTCGCGCGATTCGGGCCAAGAGAAGGAGAAATCGCCAAAGGCGGTACCTGTCTATCATCTTTCGTAATCATCAAGAAAAACAACGAGGTGCTTCTTGGCAAGATCACTCAGCCTGAAACATGGGCTGAACGTTGGTGCTTAACTCTGGATCATCCCGAACGATGGAAAGACAAATGGCAGATCCCATGCAGCTATCTGAAATTCGGAGAACATCCAGATCAAACAGCGAAACGAATCATAGAGGAGCAATTACAGATCACCAAATATAACCTAAACAGGATCATGGTAAAGTCTTTCTCCGGCGAAAGCTCAATTTACAAAGGCGAGGTTCACTGGGATATCTGCTTCATCTATGAATCGCTGGTGCACGAGGAGATAAAACCCCAGCCATGGTTCTCCGAACTCAAGTTCATCCCTATGTCCCAAGCCCAGAATCTAGAGTTCGGTAGAAGCCACGGAGAGATCCTAGCCGCTCTTGGAAAACCTGAATTATGAAGACTTAGTAAAGGTATCTAGCCATAAGATGGCCTCCAACCCGCATAATTCGGATGGCCGGTTCCATGAGGGCCGGACAAGCCGCAGAGATCCAGCCAAAAGTCTTGAAACAGTTGCACTGCTTCGCTTTGTTGCACGGTAAGGAACGATCCTAAAGCCACTTTCATAGTCTAAAGGCGACGAAAACCTAATAACATTGGTGGGTTCCAT
>JACQRY010000008.1 GCA_016206275.1 Nitrososphaerota archaeon | reverse complement strand
TGAACACTTACAATGTAGGAGTTGGCTACTTCCGCAGAAAAAACTCGTCTCCAGCGCCCCATTAGTAAAGGCCTCCTCCAAAGAGGCGCGTGTTTTGATCGAGATCCCGATAGTACTCAGTCTTGCGGCTTTAGGGGTCTTTGTAGGCTTTATTAGCTCCATGATCGGTGTTGGGGGAGGATTCCTCATCATACCAACTCTGATCTTGGCGTTTCACTTGAATACTCAGCAGGCTGTAGGGACGAGCCTTGGAATGACTATCTTCACGGCGCTTTCTGGAACCGTTGTCTACCTCAGGCAGAAGAGAATAGATTGGAAGATAGGTTTGATCACTGGATTGGTGACGGTCCCCGCCGCGACCCTAGGAGCATATTTGACCTCGTTTTTCTCTTCCCAAATGCTAGCGTTTTTGTTCGGAATTATGATAACTTTGCTCGCTGTCAGAATAGTCTTAACCAGTGTTAGACTGAAAGACAAGGCTGGTTCCATTGACGATGAAAATCCTTCGACCAATCCACGTAACCACACAGGAGTATGGCATAGAAACCTAGTAGACTCACAGGGCAAGGTCTTTCAGTATGATGCCCAGATGTTGAAGGGAATTGCACTGATGTTCGGAGTAGGGTTCGCGGCAGGTCTTCTAGGAGTAGGGGGAGGGATAATGATAGTGCCGGTATTCACAATGGTGATGGGGATTCCGGTTCATCTTGCTGTAGCCACGTCACTGTTCGTCATGCTCTTCACCTCGATTTCAGGGGTAACTGTTCATGTCGCTTTAGGCAATGTTTTGTTGGATTATGTGGTCTCCTTGGCTGCGGGAATTATCTTCGGCGCTCAGCTAGGAGCTGTTTTCTCGAGGAGGCTTTCTGGAAGAACTCTTGAGATATACTTTGGATTATCCTTGATTGTAGTCGGTATCACTCTTATGTTAACGAGGCTTCCCGTTTGACGGCTTCTTAGTTTAGCTCTAGACTACGACTAGACGGCCGTATCGGCCGACGTTGACGCGTACTTCGCCACGGAAAGAATTGGTGTAACCGTTTTCTATTTGAACCTTGTCGCCTACTTTTACTTGGTCGATCATATCGTCCCATAGGCTTAGCTTTACTGAGCCTGTCTCATCTTGGATAGTGGCGTCAGCAACCCTCGCCTGACCTCCTGTTCTGAGATTTACGGTTCTACTCTCGGATTTGTCTTGGATGGTGCCTTCGACGTTGACTCGACGCATGCCGTCCTTAAGTTCCTTGATATTCAACTGTTCCCCATTATAACCCCAGAGAACACTTCCTTATTTACTCTAAGATCGGTGGATGTTCGCCTCCGCCATTTTACCCAACTTTAACTTGGTAGCCATGTGCTCCTCGCCGTGAAATTTATGGATGAAATGTAGGATGAATGCCTGTTTTCGATAAATATTTAAGAGGTAGTCGTAAGGCGAATGTCTCAGCGTTATCGGTGTAGCTCGATGGCTCTGTCAGATGTCTGGTGCAAATTTGAGGAACGGTGTTGAGGTAGGATTTATGGAAATAAAGGTCATTGAGAGCACTGATTCTAGTCTTACTGTATCCCTTAAAGGAGTTTCTAGAAGCTTCGCTAATGCCATACGTCGCTTCGCTCTGAGCGAGGTTCCTGTCATGGCCATCGATGATGTGGTTATTCTAGATAACTCATCTGTTCTTTACGACGAGCTACTAGCTCACCGACTGGGCTTGGTTCCCCTGAAGACTGATCTTTCACGCCACATACTGCCTGAGAACTGCGACTGCAAAAGCGCACTTGGATGCTCAAAATGTCGTGTACTCCTAGTGTTAGATGCAGAGGCTGTTGATACCGTCAAAACCGTTTATTCTGGCGATTTGAGGTCGGAGGATGATTTTGTGAAGCCCGTGAGCGACAAGATACCTTTAGTGAAGCTTGCTCCAGGGCAGAAGGTGAAACTTGAGGCGTATGCACGGTTAGGTAGAGGTAGGGAACATGCCAAGTGGCAAGCCTCTACGGTGTCCGTCCTTAAAGAGGTGGAGGACAAGCCAGAAGAGTTTGTGTTACGGATCGAATCTGTGGGGTCCCTACAGCCCCAAGAAACGCTCTTAAAGGCCCTTGACATCCTGGGTGAGAAGCTTGATGACTTCGCGGCGAAGGTGAGCGAGGCAAAATGAGAGGGGAGCGAAACATAGTGTTGGCGGAGGTCATTACCACGTTAAAGAGGGCTTCTCGGAAGAATAAGGCTAAGATATACAACGTAGCTGCGGAGTATTTGGCGAAGTCTGGTTCAGGTAGACCGCAGGTCAACGTTGGCCGGATTGGATATAACACTAAGGCTGGCGATGTGGTGCTGGTGCCCGGTAAGGTCTTGGGGGCTGGAGCGATTCCGCACAAAGTGATTGTGGGGGCATATAGTTTTTCTAAGGCTTCGGCTGAGAAGATTGAGGACGCGGGTGGTAGGGCTCTGAGCCTTAGCGAGATGCTTAACGAATATCCATCGGGGAAAGGGGTTGTTTTGATTGGCGGCTAACGTGTCGAAATCCTCAGCCCAATTGGTAGTGGATGCTTCCGGTCAGATAGTGGGGAGGCTTTCCTCAAATGTGGCGAAGCATCTTTTGAGCGGCCAGAAGGTGGTGATCGTCAACGCTGAAAAGGCTCTTTTTTCGGGCGACAAGACTATGATTGTACGAGAGTTTAGAAAGCAACTTGAGCTGGGCGGAGCGGTGCACCCCAAGTATGGCCCCATTCATCCTAGGAGACCCGACACGATTCTTACGAAGACTGTGAGGGGGATGCTTCCCCGGAGGAAGCCTAGCGGTATGCAGGCGTTTAAGAGACTTAGGGTTTATGTTGGTGTCCCTGACACATATGCTTCAGCGACCAAGACAGGGTTTGATAACGCGAAGGCTATGAAACCCCTTCCATTTTATGTTACATTGGGAGAGATTGCGAGCGAAATAGGTTGGAAGAGTGAAGCTAATTGACTGGCGATAAGTTTAAGCTGTTTTCAGGGTCACGCAAGACTGCTAGGGCAACGGCCGCTATCTCTACAGGTGCAGGCCGTGTGCGAGTGAACAGAGTACCCGTTGAGC